>JASHQP010000787.1 GCA_030039095.1 Streptosporangiaceae bacterium | reverse complement strand
CAGCCCGGCTGCCTTGCGCTCCCGGGCCAGCGCGTTGATCCGGGCGAACCCCGAGGCGCTCTCGATCTGCGGCAGCTTGTCCGCCACCAGGGTTGCGGTCTGGTCTTCGTCGGCGTACAGCCGCACGTCCGCGTTGCGTTCCGCCTTCTGACGGCGCTCCTCAGCCCCATCCGGGTCAGCGGCGATCACCAGGTGATACAGCCAGCCACGCAACTCGGCATAGGTCTTGCGCGGCGCCTTGGGCAACACCGTGGCCTCAACCGCCCGGGCGGCCTGCTCGGTCAGCACGGACGTCGCCCGCGCGATGATCTGCGCGCGCCCCAGATCGATCCACCCCACGGCCAGTGCGGCCAGAGTCCGCGGCAGTCGCCAGGTCAAGGTCAGCGCCAGATCCGCCCAGGCCTGCGCACCGTCATGCGACAGCCGCAGCGCCATCTCAACCTGGCTCGCCGCATCACGGCACACCCGTGCCGGGCGGCCCTCGACGCTTACGCCAACTCGCCGGTCAGCGGCAGCGGCGCGGGACGTGATCTGGGCGACGGCGGTGAGTTCGACGCCGTTCGCGTGCGCAGCCTGCTTGCGCGCGGCAACCGCGAGCCCTGTCAGGTCGTACTCATCGAGCAAGGCCGCCCCGCCCGCAGCGACCTCCAGCCACCCAGCCAGCCCCGGACCGGGCTCCATGTACTCGATTGCCAACGCCGCCAGGCGGGCCGGGTCCAGCGGCGGGCCCATCCGCCCGTCCCTCTCGGCTTCCAGCTCCTGCGCGAGCTCGGCATCTTGGTTCTCCGGATCGCCGTCCAGCAGGCCGCTGGCGGCCAGTGCGTCCAGCAGCGCCTGCCAATCCAGGCCCACCGGCGCGGCGCCCGCCTGCCTGCCACCCGGCAGCGCCTCGGGCGGCACCGGGCCGGACAGCTCATGACCGTCGTGCTCACTGCCAGGAACCCAGGTGAACCGCGGGCTACTGGGGCCACTTTGGGCCTCCGGCAGATCCGCCCCCGGCTGGGCTTGCGGGCCCTGAGCTTGCGCACCCTGGGCATCGGGTCCGTGCAGTTCGGGTCCCTGTGCTTGCGGGCCCTGGGCTTCCGGACCGGGTTCTGGCGTGGTGGCGGCCATTGGGTTCACCTCCTCCCGGTTAAGCAGACGTCCCTGTTCAAAGACCACGCTATCGGCCGGTACCGACAAAATGGCCGACCGCAGAGCTAGATGAGAAAAATAGTCGAAATAAATTTCTATCTCATGGCTTCACGCACTCCGAGATCATGCCGTTCCGGCGATTCCGCATGAGCGCGCGCGCCGCTTCTCTGGCGGAGGCCAAGCGCCGTACCCGCCAGCACCACGGCTAACAGACCTCGGCCATCTGGCCGGTGGCAACCAGCAGGCGCGGACGCGCGGACTGGAGTCGCCCAGCAGCCGCATGGCGGGGCTGAGCGTGACCTGTACAGTCCCGGCCTGGCCGGCCTCGGCCTTGCCGGACGCCCCGCCTTGCCGGACGCCCCGCCTTGCCGGACGCCCCGCCTTGCCGGACACCCCCGCTGCCGGGGGACCGAGGTCCCCCGGCAGCCAGCGTTACGCGTCACGCCTTGGCGAAGGCGATCCCGAGCGGTGCGCCATCGAGCGTCGCGGTGTTCACTGGCGGAGGTGCCACGCCCGCCGCGCCGCTGATCGTGCCGACGACGGTGTTGCTCGCCGGGTTGATAACGGCGATGTCGCCGTCCAGGATGCTGCCGACCCAGACCTGCGAGCCGTCCGGCATTACGGCGATGGAGCCAGGCAGCTCACCAACCGTTATGGTCGCGGCCGTGTGACCTGTGGCCGTGCTGATCGCCGCAACCGAATCGGAGTTCATGTCGGTCACGTACGCGGTGCTGCCGTCGGGTGTAACCGCCACCGCGTACGGCTCGGCACCGGCCGGGAAGTCGGCGACGACGCGATTGCTGGCGGCGCTGATCACGACGAGCTGATTGGCCGACGGGCTGGTCACGTACACCGAGGAGCCGTTCGGGCTGACCGCAAGGCCCTGCGCACCCCTGGGGATGCCGACCGATGCGATGACCCGGGCGGTGGCCGTGTCGATCACGTCGACGCCATTCTCGGTGGTGACGTACGCACGGGTCCCGTCCGGGCTGAACGCGACCTGGCGCGGGCCGGCGCCGACAGTGATGTCGCCGGTCACGGCGTCCGTCGCGGCGTTGATGACCGCGACCTGATCCGAGCCGCCCGGCCCGGTGTCGCCGCCGGTCAGCGTCGCATAGACCGTGGCGCCGTCGGGCGAGACCGCCGCGTCCTGCGGGTAGGCACCGACCTCGATCGGGGTTCCCGAGTTCTCTGCGAGCGCCCACTGGAACGGGATGTCTTCCTGGCTGTAGTAGCCCGTCGAATAATGAAATATCAGCACGAAGGGGCGCTTGACTCGCTGGCCATTTCGTGCTTCGTCTGAGGGCCGGACGCGGCCATGCCGGGTCAGGCCGTGCGGCGCAGCAGCGCGAGGAAGATCGCGTCCGTGCCGTGCCGGTGCGGCCAGAACTGCGCGAACTCGGGGTGCGGGCCCGGGCAGCGCAGGCCGGGCACCTCGGGCAGCACGGCGGGCGCGTCGAGCACCTCAACGTCGTCCCGCCCCTCGAGCACGGCCGTGACCACGTCGCGGGTCTCCGCCAGGTGCGGCGAGCACGTGACGTACGCCACCACGCCGCCCGGCCTGGCCGAGTCGAGCGCCGCGGCGAGCAGGGCGCGCTGCACCGGGCCCAGCGC
>JASHQP010000786.1 GCA_030039095.1 Streptosporangiaceae bacterium | reverse complement strand
CCGGATCGGCCGCCTCGTCCTAGCCAGCCCCATGCCCGCCCGGCGACTCCGCATCAGCCCCCGCGTCGTCAAGCGCGCCATCTCCAAGTACAACGCCAGGGGCACCATCGACCGCGCAACCTACAAGGCCACCATCAACATCGCCATCCTCACCACCGATTTGCCACCAGGCGGCGAGCCTTAACTGACCGGCCTTGAGGCTAGCGGTCACTGGTGCAGGCGAGCGCGGGAATGACCGCGCTCGCCTGTTCTGCGGCCCCCGGCGCCGCGCCACAGCCAGCCAAGCCTCGCGGGCCTCGTTGCGCCTTAGCTGCCCACATGGAGGCTCGTGGTGAAGGCGTACCGCGACGCCCTGTAGACATGCTGACCGAACTCGATCGGCCGCCCCTGGCTGTCGTAGGCGATGCGCTCCATGGTGAGCAGCGCCGTGCCGCGGGCCTCGTCGAGCGACCGGCCCTCGGCTGCCGATGCGCTCTTGGCGCTCATCCGCTGGGTGGCTGAAGCCAGCCTTATGCCGGACGCGCGGAGCAGTTCGTACAGCCCGTGCTGGGCGAGCATGTCGTTGCTCAGATGCACCAGCGCTGCGGGCAGGTGGTTGTGTAGCAGCGCGATCGGCTCGCCGTCAGCCAGCCTGATCCGCTCCAGCGACACGACCAGGCTGCCTTCGGCGAGCTGCAGCGCCTCGGCGACCGCCTCGGTGGCGTGCGTCACCTCGTTGCGCAGCACCTTCGTGGATGGTGTCTTCCCGGACCCGGCCAAGTCGTCGTACAGGCTGGTCAGCTCGACGTCACGATTGATCTTCTCCTTCGTGACCACGGTGCCGTAGCCGCGCCTGCGCTCGACGAGGCCCTTTTCGACAAGGTAAAGGAACGCCGCCCGGACGGTTGGCCGGGACAGTCCGAGTTCCTGGGCGAGCTGCACCTCGTTCTCGAGTCGGACTCCCGGCGGCAGTACGCCAGAACGGATGGCCGCCTCGAAGTGCAGGGCAAGCTGGAAGTAGAGCGGGACCGGACTGCTGCGGTCAATGCTTATGGCTTGGGTTGGGCTCAGGCTCGGCACAATCACCGTCGGGGCTCGTCAGTCAACGCTTCCGTTGACGCTGAAGGTACATACAGAGGCTAGAGGGCTGAAGGTACATTCACAGGCTAGAGGAAGGCGGCCTAACAACCAAGACATTTTGTCAGGACAATCTCTTGACTGACCAAGCCAGCAAAGCCTTAGATATCTGGTAGCTCGAGGTCGGCGCTGCCCCGACTCTGGGTGGGGACGGGCGACCATGTACCGCCGACGGTACCAGGACCAGGCGGCCATGAACCGGGCGATGGGGCTGCATAGGCCCAGGATAGGAGCTGGGTCAGTGGCAAGCGCTGCATCGGGCGGCACGATGGCGCACGAAGTTCTCACCATGGGCCGCGTCGGCGTCGACCTCTACCCGCTGCAGATCGGCCGGTCTCTGTCTGACGTGGAGACCTTTGGCAAGTACCTCGGCGGCAGCCCCACCAACGTCGCCGTCGCTGCGGCGCGCCATGGCCGCCGCGCTGCGGTGATCACGCGGACCGGGGCCGACCCGTTCGGGACCTTCATTCACCAGGCCCTGCGCGGCTATGGTGTGGACGATCGGTACGTGACCGCCGTCGAAGGGCTGCCCACTCCGGTTACATTCTGTGAGATCTTCCCGCCGGACAACTTCCCGCTGTACTTCTACCGGTACCCGAAAGCGCCCGATCTCGAAATCCGGGCTGAGGAACTGGATGAGGCCGCCATCGGCCGGGCCGATCTGTTCTGGGTGACGCTCACCGGGCTGTGTGCCGAGCCCAGCCGAACCGCCACGCTCGCGGCGCTCGGCTACCGAGGGCGGCGCCACCCCACCGTGATCGACCTTGACTTCCGGCCGATGTTCTGGCCGTCGATTACCGAAGCCAGGCGGTGGGCCAGGGAGGCCCTGTCGATGGTCACCGTCGCGGTCGGCAACCTCGACGAGTGCGAGACTGCTGTCGGCACCAGAGACCCGGAGGAAGCGGCCGATATCCTGCTCGAGCTCGGTGTAGAGCTTGCGGTGATCAAGCTTGGACCGACCGGCGTCCTCGCCCGCAACCGGCACACGCTGCTGCGCGTTCCGTCGATTCAGGTGCCGGCGGTGAATGGCCTCGGTGCCGGCGACGGGTTCGGCGGCGCGCTCTGCCACGGCCTCCTCGCCGGAATGGACTTGGCGGCCACGATCCGCTTCGCCAACGCCGCCGGGGCGATCGTTGCGTCGCGGATCGCCTGCTCAGATGCCATGCCAACCGCCGCAGAGGTCACGGCCCTACTCGAGGAGTCAGCGCGTGCGTGAGGGACGCAGCCTTTACCTGCCGACGGGGACGGCGCCGGGCGGCCCGTTCGTGACCGAGTTGACCCCGCAGGCATGCGGCTGGGACTACTCGTCGCTGCGGGTGCTGGAACTCGCGCCGGGCGCCGAGGCCACGTTCCGGACCGGGCCGGACGAGATGCTGGTGCTGCCGCTGTCCGGCGCCTGCGCCGTGACCGCCGACGGCGCGGAGTTCACGCTCGACGGCAGGCCCGGCGTGTTCAGCCGGGTCACCGACTTCGCCTACCTGCCCATGGACGCAGCGGTCACGGTGCGCAGCGCCGCCGGGGGCCGCTTCGCGCTGCCGGGCGCGCGGGCCAGGCGACGGCTGCCGCCGCGGTACGGACCCGCGGAGCAGGTGCCCGTGGAGATCAGGGGCAGCGGGCAGGCCACCCGGCAGGTCAACAACTTCTGCTCGCCCGACGCGTTCGAGACCGACCGGCTGACCTCGGTGGAGGTGCTGACCCCGGCGGGCAACTGGTCGTCCTATCCCCCGCACAAGCACGACCAGGCCGGGCCCGGCGAGGCTGAGCTCGAGGAGATCTACTACTTCGAGGTCGGCCGCGGGCCGGACCGGCCGGACGCGACAGGCGGGACGGACGCGACAGGCGGGCCCGGGTTCGGCTACCAGCGCGTCTACTCCACCGACCCGGCCCGGCCCATCGACGTGCTGGCCGAGGTCCGGGCCGGCGACGTCGTGCTGGTGCCGCACGGCTACCACGGGCCGTCGATGGCGGCGCCCGGCTACGACCTGTACTACCTGAACGTGCTCGCGGGCCCGGCCGAGCAGCGGACGATGGCGTTCTGCGACGATCCCGCACACGCGTGGATCCGGCAGAGCTGGGACGGCCAGCAGCTGGACCCGAGGCTGCCGATGTCCGGTTCCGGCGGGGAAGAGGGGGTGCGGTGAGGCTCACCGTCGGGCAGGCGCTGGTCAGGTTCCTCGTCGCGCAGCACAGCGAGCGCGACGGCGTCCGGCAGCGGTTCTTCGCCGGCTGCTGGGGCATCTTCGGGCACGGCAACGTCGCCGGCCTGGGCGAGGCGTTGCTGGAGGCCAGCGGCGAGCTGCGCTACTACCAGGGCCGCAACGAGCAGGCCATGGTGCACGCCGCCGTGGGCTACGCCCGGATGTCCGGCCGGCTGCGGGCGTTCGCGTGCACGTCGTCGATCGGGCCCGGCGCCACGAACATGGTCACCGGCGCCGCGCTGGCCACCGTGAACCGGATCCCGGTGCTGTTGCTGCCCGGCGACGTGTTCGCCACCAGGGCCGCCAACCCGCTGCTGCAGGAGCTCGAGGACCCGCGAACCCTGGACGTATCGGTGAACGACTGCCTGCGGCCGGTGTCCCGGTACTTCGACCGCATCTGGCGGCCCGAGCAGCTTCCCGCCGCGCTGATGCAGGCCATGCGGGTGCTCACCGACCCGGCCGAGACCGGCGCGGTGACGATCGCGCTCCCCCAGGACACCGCCGCCGAGGCACACGACTGGCCGCAGGATCTGTTCGCCGACCGGGTGTGGCGCATCCCGCGGCCGCGCCCCGAGCCGCAGGCCCTGGCCGAGGCGGCGGCGGCGATCCGCCGCTCGCGCAGGCCGCTGCTGGTGGCCGGCGGCGGCGTGCACTACAGCGACGCCACCGCGGCGCTGCGCGAACTCGCCGAGCAGACCGGCATCCCGGTCGCCGAGACCCAGGCGGGCAAGGGCGCGCTGCCCTACGACCACCCGGCGGCGCTCGGCGCGATCGGCGCCACCGGGACCACGGCGGCCAACGCCACCGCGCGCGAGGCCGACCTCGTCATCGGCGCCGGCACCCGGTGGAGCGACTTCACCACGGCCTCCAACAGCCTGTTCCCGCCCGGCGCCGACTACATCAGCGTGAACGTGGCGGGGTTCGACGCCGCGAAACGTTCCGGCCACTCGGTCGTATCCGACGCCCGGGCCGCGTTCGAGGACCTCGCCGCCGCATTGCAGGGCTGGGAGGTGGATCCCGCGTACCGCGAGCTCGTGCGCGAGCGCGCGGTGGCCTGGGATGGGGTTGTCGAGCGCGCCTATCACCTCGGGCACCTGCCGCTGCCCGCGCAGTCGGAGGTGATCGGGGCGGTCAACGACGCGAGCGCCCCCCGGGACGTCGTTGTGTGCGCGGCCGGCAGCATGCCCGGTGACCTGCACAAGCTGTGGCGGACCCGGGACGCCAAGGGCTACCACGTCGAGTACGGCTACTCGTGCATGGGCTACGAGATCGCCGGCGGGCTCGGCGTGAAGATGGCCGCGCCCGACCGCGAGGTCTACGTCATGGTCGGCGACGGATCGTACCTCATGCTCAGCTCCGAGCTGGTCACCGCCGCGGCGGAGGGCATCAAGCTCATCGTGGTTCTGGTGCAGAACCACGGGTTCGCTTCCATCGGCGCGCTGTCCCGGTCGGTCGGCGTGCAGGGGTTCGGCACCTCCTACCGGTACCGGGACCCGGAGTCCGGCCGGCTCGACGGCGAGTTCCTGCCGGTGGACCTGGCCGCGAACGCCGCCAGCCTCGGGGCCAGCGTGCTGCGCGCTCGCAGCGTCGCGGAACTCACCGCCGCCCTGGGCGCCGCGCGGGCGGCGGCGGGCACTACGGTCATCCACGTGGAAACCGACCCTTCGGTGCCGAGCCCCGGCTCGGAGGCGTGGTGGGACGTGCCCGTGGCCGAGGTCTCGGCGCTGGAGTCGGCTCGCCAGGCCAGGGCGGGCTACGAGGTTGCCGTGCGCTCACAGCACCCGCCGCTGCGCCCAGCGCCACGCGTTGACTGAGCCGGGCGAGACCTCCTTCACCCGCGCGGCGTTTGCCGCGGCTCTCGCTGCCCTGGCGCTGGCCGGCGCGATCTCCGCGTCGTACGGGCCGCTGCTGCGGCCGGTCACCCACCAGTTCGGCGTGTCGCTGCCGGTCGCCGGGACCCTGATCAGCATCAACTTCGCCGGAGGGCTGGCCGGCACGCTCGGCGCCCTGGCCGGCTTCACCCGCGTGCCGCGGCGCCCGGTCGCCACGTTCGCGCTCGGGATGCTCGGCCTGGGCTGCCTGTCGATCGCCGAGGCGCGGGCGTGGCCGGCGCTGGCCATCGGCGTGTTCCTGACCGGCATCGGGTTCGGCGCGACCGACTTCAGCCTCAACCAGAGCGCGGCCAGGTCCGGCGCGGGCCGCGCGGTTCGGCTGACGCTGCTCAACGCGGCCTTCGGCATCGGCGCGGTGCTGGGCCCCGCGATCGTCGGCTGGCTCGGCGTCCGCGCCCTGACGGTGGGCTTCGCGGTGGCCGCCGG
>JASHQP010000785.1 GCA_030039095.1 Streptosporangiaceae bacterium | reverse complement strand
CCGCCCGCAGGGCGGCAGCGGCGGCCTCGCGCTCGGCCCTGGTCTGCGCGGCCTCGCCGCGGTAGATCCACACCTTCACGCCGATCCGGCCGAACGTGGTCCGCGCCTCGTAGAAGCCGTAGTCGATGTCGGCGCGCAGCGTGTGCAGCGGCACCCGGCCCTCGCGGTAGAACTCGGAGCGCGACATTTCCGCGCCGCCGAGCCGTCCGGCGCACTGCACCCGGATTCCCTTGGCACCGCCCTTCATCGCGGTCTGCATGGCCTTGCGCATGGCCCGGCGGAACGAGACCCGGCTGGACAGCTGCTCGGCCACGCCCTGCGCGACGAGCTGGGCGTCGATCTCGGGGTTCTTGACCTCGAGGATGTTCAGCTGGATCTGCTTTCCGGTCAGCTTCTCCAGGTCGCCGCGGATCCGGTCGGCCTCGGCGCCGCGGCGCCCGATGACGATGCCAGGGCGGGCGGTGTGGATGTCGACCCGGACCCGGTCCCTGGTCCGCTCGATCTCTACCTTCGAGATGCCGGCCCGCTCCATGCCGCGCTGCAGCATCCGGCGGATAGCGACGTCTTCCGCAACGTAGTCCTTGTACAGCTTGTCGGCGTACCACCGGCTCTTGAAGTCGGTGGTGATGCCCAGCCGGAACCCGTGCGGGTTCACTTTCTGGCCCACTAGCGGGTCCTCTCCCTTTGGCCTGCACGCCGGTCGCTGCGCTCGTCGGAAACGACGACCGTGATGTGGCTGCTGCGCTTGTTGATCCGGTAGCCGCGGCCCTGTGCGCGCGGCCGGAACCGCTTGGCGGTCGGCCCCTCGTCCACCCAGGCGCGGCTGACGACGAGCGAGGACGCGTCGAGCCGCGCCTGCTCGGCGTTGGCGATCGCGCTCGCCAGGACCTTGCCGATCGGGTCGCTCGCCGCCTGAGGCGCGAAGGCGAGCGTCGCCTGTGCCTGGTCGGCAGGCATCCCGCGGATGAGGTCCACCACCCGGCGGGCCTTGCGCGGCGTGATGCGCACGTACCGCGCCTGTGCCCTCGCTTCCATCTGCTGTCTCGCTCTCTTGTGTTCTCTGTCTTCTAAACCCGCATCCGCGCTGCCAGCACTGGCCCGCTATCGCCGGCTGCGCCGGTCGTCGCGCACGTGGCTGCGGAAGGTCCGGGTAGGCGCGAACTCACCGAGCTTGTGCCCGACCATCGACTCCGTGATGAACACCGGCACGTGCTTGCGGCCGTCGTGCACGGCGATCGTGTGGCCCAGCATCGCGGGAACGATCATCGAGCGACGGGACCAGGTCTTGATCACGTTCTTGGTGCCCTTGTCGTTCTGCAGATCCACCTTCTTCATCAGGTGATCGTCGACGAAAGGGCCCTTCTTCAGGCTACGAGGCATTATCGGGTGCTCCTACCGCTTTCCCTTGCACGTCGGGGGCCGTCTGCTTACCTTTTTTCGCTTGCACGTCCGGGGCCGTCTGCTTACCGCTTCTTCTTGCCGCGTCTGCGGGTGATCAGCCGGTCGCTGGGCTTGTGGGCCTTGCGGGTCCGGCCTTCGGGCTTGCCCCACGGGCTGACCGGGTGGCGGCCGCCGGAACTCTTGCCCTCGCCGCCGCCCAGCGGGTGGTCGACCGGGTTCATGGCCACGCCGCGGACCGAGGGACGCTTGCCCTTCCACCGGCTGCGGCCCGCCTTGCCGAGCTTGATGTTGCCCTGCTCGGAGTTGCCGACCTCGCCGATCGTCGCCCGGCAGGTCGCGTCGACGAGCCGGATCTCACCGGACGGCATGCGCAGGTGGGCCATCTTGCCCTCCTTGGCCAGCAGCTGCACGCCGGAGCCGGCCGAGCGGGCGATCTTGGCGCCGCCGCCGGGCCGCAGCTCGATCGCGTGCACGACAGTGCCGGTCGGGATGTTGCGCAGCGGCAGGCAGTTGCCGGTCCTGATGTCGGCGCCCGGCCCGTTCTCGACCGTGTCGCCCTGGCTCAGCCCGGCCGGCGCGAGGATGTAGCGCTTCTCGCCGTCCGCGTAGTGCAGCAGCGCGATCCGGGACGTGCGGTTCGGGTCGTACTCGATGTGCGCGACCCTGGCCGGCACGCCGTCCTTGTCGTGCCGCCTGAAGTCGATCAGGCGGTACGAACGCTTGTGCCCGCCGCCCTGGTGCCGCGCCGTGATGCGGCCGTGCACGTTCCTGCCGCCCCTCGAGTGCAGCGGGCGCACCAGCGACTTCTCCGGCTCGGTCCTGGTGACCTCGGAGAAGTCGGCGCCGCTCGCGCCCCGCCTGCCCGGCGTGGTCGGCTTGTACTTACGGATTGCCATGTGTGCTCAAGCTCCTATGGATCGCCCGGCTAGCTAACCGGGCCGCCGAAGATATCGATCCGTTCTCCCTCGGCGAGGGTCACGATGGCGCGCTTGGTGTCCGGCCGCTTCCCCCAGCCAAAGCGCGTCCGGCGCCGCTTGCCCGGCCGGTTGACCGTGTTCACGCCGGTCACCTTGACCCGGAACACCGCCTCGACCGCCTGCCTGATCTCGGTCTTGTTGGACCCGGGGGCGACGATGAACGTGTACTTCCCGTCGTCGGCCAGCCGGTAGCTCTTCTCAGAGATGACCGGCTTGACCAGGATGTCCCGCGGGTTGCCGCTCTTGCTCACGACTCGTCCTCGGCTTCCTCAGCATCGTCCGCCTTCGCCGGCTCGTCCGCCTTCGCCGGCTCGTCCGCCTTGGCCGGCTCGTCGGCCTTCGCGCCGGCCACCTGCACCACGCCCGGGAACCCCGACCTGGTCAGGAACGCCTCCAGCGCGGCCTGGGTGAACACCACGTGGTCGCTGACCAGCACGTCGTAGGTGTTGAGCTGGCCCGAGTCGAGCAGGTGGACTCCCCGCACGTTGCGCAGGCTCTTCCAGGTCAGCTCGTCATCGGGTGCGGCGACCAC
>JASHQP010000784.1 GCA_030039095.1 Streptosporangiaceae bacterium | reverse complement strand
GCCGCGCTGGCCACGGTCGTCGCGTGGCGCGGCGGCCTGACCGCCCGCTCGCGCCTGCACCTGCGGCACACGTCCTGACCGCGCGGCATGCCGCAGGCCGCGACCGCTAGATGCGGCAGGCCGCGACTGCTAGCGCGGTGTCAAGCGGCAGGTCGCGACTGCTAGCGCGGCGTCAAGCGGTAGACCGCGACGCCGTCGGCCCGGTAGTCGAAGCGGAAGCCGACAGCCTCGAGGTAGTGCAGGATCACCGGACTGGACGACCAGGCGATCGCCCAGCCGACGTCCATCCGGCGCGCGTCCTGCCGTGCCGCGGCAAGACGCGCCGCGTCCGCGCTGGAGTGCTCGAACAGCATGGTGTGGAGGGCGGAAGGCGACTGCTGGGCCTCGAACAGGTCCGCGTAGAACGGGTGCCGCCGGACCGCTGCCTCCTCCGACTCGGGCAGCCGGGAGATGTAGGCGATGGCGCGCGGATGACCGTCCGCCGTCGCCTGCACCTGGGCCTCGGGGTTGAAGCCCGCCCCCTCGTCGGGCAGCGGCACGGCGCTGCGCACCCCGTACGGGATATCCACGACGATCGAGCCGGAGTGATCCGCGGCGATCGGGCCATCGAGCGCGGGCATTGCCGTCGGCATCTTGACCAGCGGGGTCGGGCCGGGATCGGAGCCGGCACTGCCGGCCTCGAGTACGCCCAGCGCGAGCACCACGACCAGGACGGGTCTGGCGTGATAGCGCAGCCAGTTCACGCCCGCCCCGGCGAGCAGTGCCGCGGCCACCAGTCCGAGTTCGGTGATCCTGTTGGCCTCCCGGAACGAGGACAGGAACGGTACCCGCACCATCCACGTGTACGGCATGATCAGCGACACGTGAATGCCGTGCCAGAACTCGCCGGCCGGCACGTACCGGTGGGCTCCGATGACGATCCCGGTTCCGAGAGCCGTGAACGTGGCCCCGAGCCAGAGCAAGCCGAGCAGCCGGGCGTTGCGCCGCCGCCACCAGACGGCCAGGCCGAACAGGGCCAGGAGCGTCAGCACCGTGCCGTAGGCCGTGAACGTCAGGCTGTCGCCGCTGTGCCAGTAGTCCTGCGCCAGGCCGGTCAGCCCGAAGAAGGCCACCCGCGGCGAGGGCGCGAAGATCTGCTGCAGGTTGGCCCCTGAGTTCTGGTAGTCCTCCGCGAGGGTGCCCTGGGGAACCGCCGCATCGTGGGCCTGCTGGACCATGGCGATGAGCTGCGGGCTGGCGACCACGACCGTGACCGCGGCGGCAAGGACGGCCGAGCGGAGCCTGTCCCAGGCCACGCGCCCGCCGTCGGCCGGCCGGCCGGCCAGCCAGGGCAGCAGCGCCACGATGACCAGGACCCCGGCCATGATCGCCGATTCCTGGTCGGTCAGCAGCGCCGCCCCCATGACCACGCCGAGGATCGTCGCCCGGCGCCAGCCCGGCCGCCGCCGCAGGCGCACCGAGGCCTCGAGCGCCAGCGGCAGGAAGATCCCGCCCAGCGCGGCCTGAATCTCGTACCAGGCGTTCCACGTCATCATCGTGGACAGGCCGAAGAACGCGCCGGCCGCGATCGCGCCCGTCTGTGAGGGCAGCCACAGCCGAGCCACGCGATACATCGCGTAGCACATCAGGCCCGGTGCGGCGGCCGACAGCAGGTTGTAGGTGAAGCTCGGGCCGTAGGCGATCGTGACCGGGGCCATCAGCACGCCGGGCAGCGGCATCAGGGTATGGAACGCCAGCGGGGCCCCGACCGGCGCGGCCTGGTAGTACGTGTACCAGGGATTGCTGAGGTGCTCCACGGAGCGGGCCATCCACCAGAAGTCCCAGACGAACAGGCCGGGATCCCTGGCATCTCCGGGCAGCACGTGCTGTATCAGGTAGATGGCCCGGGTCCAGGTCACGGCGACACCGGCGGCGAGGTATGCGATCAGGACAGCCACGTGCACGCCCACCGGCCCGCGGGCAACGCCGATCCACCGCGGCCGGGCCCGCGTTGCGGCCGGGAGGCCTTCGCCCCGGCCGAGCGTCACGTCCCGGGCCGTCATCGTGCCGACCGGCATTCTGCTCTGAATTGGCCGGCCAGGACCGAGTTGCCCGCCCCGGGCAGGTGCCGCAAAAGTCGCATACCAAAAAGACGCATTGGGATATCCAAGAATTGACCAAATTTATTAAAGCGTGTGTCAAGAAAAGGTAAAGAAATAATGTGGCTTTCTTGCAGGGCAGATTAGCAGCCGACGCCAAATGCTGCGTGAAGGCCGCGGGCGTGCCGCGGCGCGGACTGGCTGCTTGCCCGTGCGGCGCGCACCATTCGGTGAATGGCACGTCACCGGCCAGGTTTTCCGGCCGGCTGGTTCCCCTCACGGCGACGTCAACGAGGACTTTGCGTCCCTGGCCGTGCCCGGCGACGTGCAGGCGCGTACCGGTGCCGGGAGCGCGCCGGCCGGCGGCGCTACCGGCCGGCGATGAGACCCGAAGCGGCTGCCTGCCGGCGGATCCAGGACGGGGGCTGGCCCGATTCCGCGGCGATCGCCTGCCAGCTCCAGCCCGTGGCCCGGCGCTCGGCGAGGTAGCGGGCGATGTCATCGAAGCCGAGGCAGGCGGCCACCTCGGCCGCTCGCTGCCGCGACGCGTGCCGCTTGGCGGCGTGCGCGGTCTGGTCCAGCCCGTGGCGGCGCAGCGCGGACGCGACCGCGTGGTGCGACAGGCCCGCCTCGGCTGCGATGGCGCTCACGGTCCAGTGCCGGGTGATGTGCCGGTCGCGGAGGTAGCCCGCGACGTCGGCGAACCCTAGACGGCTCAGGGCGGGACGCCAGCCGGCGTCCCACCGGCCGTGCTGCAGCGGGCGAACGGCCGCCGCTGCCTGCGGGTCGACGTCCGCAAGGTGCCGCGACAGCCAGTCCTTGTGCAGCCCCGCCTCGCGGCTGATCGCCGCCAGGCTGGCGCCCCCGGCGGCCCGTTCCAGCACCATGGCCCGGATGTCGGGGTACCCGGCGCGGCGCGCCGCTGCCTCGGCCACCTCCGCCAGGC
>JASHQP010000783.1 GCA_030039095.1 Streptosporangiaceae bacterium | reverse complement strand
GAGTAGCCGAGATCGGCGGCGACCGCGGCCCAGTCGGTCACGTCGCCGCTGTCCGCGCGCTGCGCCGCCTCGTGCAGCCTGGCCCGGCGCATCACCCACTTCGGCCCGACGCCGACATACTCGCGGAACAGCCGCTGCAGCCTGCGCACCGACAGCCCGGACACCGCAGCGAGCTGGTCAACACGTTTCAGCGACGGATCGGAGTTGATCAGCGAGACCATGTCGGCGACGCTCTCGGCGACCGGGTCGCGGTCCGGCAGCATGCTGGTGAGGAACTCTTCGGCACGGGCAACCATCTCGGCGTCGCCGGATGCCCGCATGATCGCCTCCTGCGCCGCCGAGACCGCCGCGCCGAACACCTCCGCCGCGGGAATCGTCCGGTCGGTGAGGCGCGAGACGGGAGCGTCCCAGAACGGCCGGAACCCGCCGGGCCGGAATCGCACGCCGAGAGCCTGGCCGTGACCGCCGATGCGGCGGACGAACAGCCTCCGGTCCACGCCGAACACCCCCGAGCTCGCTTCCTCGAACGCGAGATTCACATTGGGGTGCGGCAGGATCTTCTGCTCGTGCGGCCGCTGGCCGCGCAGGTCCCACCGCACGATCCAGTGGAAGTCCACGAACGGCCGCAGTGCGGCCGACGGCTGGTGGCGGGAAAGCCCGAACCTGGTCTCGGCCAGACCCTGGTGCAGCACGCCGCGGCCGAGCCCCCGATCGCTAGCCTCGTGCATCTTCGCCAGCGTAGCTGTCGCGTTTCTTCAAGACCACGAAGCGAGCGTCACGTAGCTTCGCGTTCATATCGACCTGAGGAGAGTCATGAACCTGCACTCCGAGATGGCGGCCGCCGCGGCCGAGTCCGCGCGCGTCGTCGGCGGCGTCCGGGCCGACCAGCTCTCGGCCGCCACGCCGTGCACCGACTGGGACTTGCACGCGCTGCTGAACCACATAATCCTCTGGACGGCGTACTCTGCCGAACGCCGGGCAAGAGACGAGCAGTTGCCCGAGGATCTGATGAACGCCGACTTCGTCGCGCAGCCGGGCTACGCCGCCGACTTCTCGGCTCAGCTAGACAAGGCCGTGGCCGCCTGGTCCGACCCGGCGGCGTGGGAGCGGAACCTGAACGTGATGGGCTCGCCTACGCCAGCCGGCGACGTGGCCGCCCTGCTCATCGCCGAGATGGTGCTGCACGGCTGGGATGCGGCGAAGGCCAGCGGGCAGCCCTACACCGCGCGGGACGACGTCGCGCGGGCCGTGCTCACGGCCGTGGAAGCCAACGCCGAGCTGTTCCGCAAGTACCAGGGTTTCGCCGGACCGGTGCCGGTGCCGGCCTCCGCATCGGTCCTCGACCGGGCTCTGGCCCAGTCCGGACGCGACCCCGCATGGACGCCGATCGGCTGACATTCCCGACCTCAGCTGCAGTGCCCGCACAACGCTTCGCCAGGTGGCCGGCTGGAGCGACGGTTACGATGACTTCGTCGCCAATGTGGGGGGAGGCTTGGCAGTGCCAGGGGCGCAGGACCGGTGGGGGCAGCTTGCCGAGCCCAGCTCGCCCAGGTACGAGAGGAGCAACGCGGACCTCCCATACGGTGCTGAGCAGCCGGAACGTGGTTCAATCGCCGATTTGAGGCGGCGGATGGAGCGGCTGCCACCCGGCCATCCCTCGTCGCCGTACAACGACGACATGACGCCCAAGCCGCCGGTCGCCAGGCTGAAGAACCTCGAGCTGCCACTGCACGGCACGGAGCAAAGCAGCAACGGCGCAGCCGCGAGCACGGGACACGAGCCGGCGAGGAACGGCCGGGCCGAGACGAGCACGCTGCCCCCGGCAAGCATGAGCGCCGCCGCCAGCGCCACGAGCGCCCCGGCCGCGAGCGCCACGAGACTGCCGGCCGAGAGCGCCACGAGAGCCGCAGCAGGGAGCAGCAACGGCGCAGCCGGCCGGAACCGAGTGGCCAGCTCGATTGGCGCGAGCGATCGGCTGGTCACCCGCAACGTTCTGGTCTCGGCGGCCGAGCTGTACGAGACCCAGGAGCCGGACGCTGTCAGCGGCGGACTGGCCGGAGATGAAACGGACGGCTCGGCGGAGGGACCAGACGAAGTCGCCGGCTGGCTCAGCACGCCGACGTGGGCCGACACCCACCTGGGGGCGGACGACGCCCCGGCAGGCCCGGCCAGCGAGGACTCCTCGGCGGGCTGGAGCACGCCAGACTGGGACGACACACCGGGCTGGGACGACGCGCCCGACACGCTCACCCACCCCGCCATCGATGCCGGCCAGGGCCACGCGACCGACGAGCCGCTGACCGGGCCCGACGGCTCGTGGGAGTGGAACGGCAGGTACCTCACGCCCGAGGAGTCCCGGATCGCCGACGAGGCGCTGGGCCGCTGCCGCATCGCCGAGGGCAGGAACGTGTTCGGCGGGTACGGCCACAGTGGCCTCACGCCCGCGATGCGCCGCATCGAGGCTCAGCTCGAGCACGGCCAGCTGCTGCCAGACACCGAGAACACCGCGCTCAAGCCGGCCGACAGCTTCAAGGAGAAGCTCGCCGACCTGATCATGCGGCACCCGGACAAGTCGGCTGAAGAGCTCGCGCTCGACGTGCACGACGGCATCCGCTATGCGTTCATTTTCGATGCGGAGCATTACACCGACGGAACCCTGCAAGCTCACAGCAGGCTCAAGGGCAGCGGGTTCGAGCTGGAGGTCCGGCGTAACTGCTGGCAGGGCCCGGAGTACAAGGGCATCAACAGCCGCTGGCGGGATCCAGCGCACGACCTGGTCTACGAGGTGCAGTTCCACACCGCCGCGAGCTGGGATGTGAGCCAGCGCGCACACGGCCTGTACGAGGCGATCACGGACGCGGGGACGCCACCCGAGGAACGGGTGCGGCTGCGGTCGATCTACGCGGACATGTCGGCCTCCGTTCCCGTGCCGCGGGGATGCGCCACGATTCCCGACTACCGCAAGGAAGGCTGAGCGGCGGTGGCGGGCGACATTACCTACTACGCCATCGTGGGCACTGGGCGGACGGCCCAGGCTCCCTCGGGGCTGGCCCGGCGCAGGTACGCGGGCCCGGATGGCCGGACGCCGGTCGACGAGGCGCTGCGCATGGAACTGACCTGGGAACCGGACTCGGCGATCGTCGAGTGGGAGTTCGGCGAGGTAGGGGCGGATCTCGTCGAGATCAGCGAGGCGGCGGCGGCGCGGCTGGCCGCGGGCTGGCGGGTCCTCTGGGACGACGGCGGCTGACCGCGCCGCGCCAGGCAGACTTGGCCCGGTCGGCCGCGGATGCTCCGTCACCGGCATTCCCAGAACCCGCCGGTCCGTCGTCTCTCTTGCCGTCGGCGAGCAGCGTCGGTGCGCCGTTGGGGCTCAGCCCTGCTTCCTCGAAGAACTCGCTGATCAGGGACCGCTGCATCTTGCTCACCTGATCGAAGTGCTTGACCAGGGCCTCTTCCCCGATCGCCTCGGCGGTCAGGTACAGGTCCTTGATCTTCTCCAGCTTCTCCTGCATGTCCGCCGATAGCGGCTCAGCCTCGGGGCTCTGGTCGGTGCTGGCCGGCTTTGTTTCCCCGACCGGGCCGGCGCCGGGCTCTGCGGTCTTCTTGACGACCGGTTCCCACACCGAGAACGGCTTGGATTCCGTCGGAGGTGGGTCCGTGTCGCGGATCACCGGCAGCGGCGACGTGTCGTAGTCCCGGCCGTCGGATTGACCCGCCGCGGGGGCCGAGGCGTCCGGCTCCGGCTCGCTCGTCCTCGCCGACGCTGCCGGCTTCTCGGCTGGCGCGGCCCGTTCCTCCACCGGCTCGGCCTGTATCTCCACCGGCTCGGCCGGTATCTCCGTTGGCACCGCCAGCTCCTTGGCCAGCGCTGCCAGCTCTCCGGCTAGCGCCGCCAGTTCCTCCGATGGCACGGCCGGCTGGCCGGCCGGAGCTGCCTGTCCCTCGGCTGGCGCCGCCGGTGTCGCGGCGGCCGGGGTCGCCGGTTCCCGTGCCTCGCTGGCCGCGGCCACGTGGCCGACCGGGCCGTCGGGGTGGTCCCCGGCCGACTGCTCACGGCCGTGGTCGCCCCAGCCATCGTGGCCAGACGTATTCCAGCCGGTCTGGTCGGCCCAGCCGTCGTGACCGGCCCAGCTGTACTGGCCGGCGCGAGCCGGGTCTTCCTGACCGCGCCAGGACCAGCCGCCGTGGCCGGCGGAGGCCCAGCCGCCCTGGCCATCGCGCACCCAGCCACCCTGGCCGTCCGGAATCCAGCCGCCCTGGGCGTCCGGAGTCCAGCCGCCCTGGGCGTCCGTGGCCCAGCCGTACTGCCCGGCAGGAGCCCACTGCTGCTGGCCGCCGTTGCTCCAGTCCTCCTGACCGGCCGGGTTCCAGGCGTCGTCGCCGGCCGGATCCCAGTTCCCCTCGCCGACAGGGTCCCAGCCCTCCTGGCCAGGCGACCAGTCAGCCGGCCCCGCGGGCGCCCAGCCGTCCTGGCCGGGGGGCGCCCAGTCGTTCTCCGCATACTGCGGCCAGCCCTCGCGGCCGGGGGGCGTCCACTGGTGCTGGGCACCGTTGTTCCAGGCGCCGTCGTGCCCGCCGGTCCAGCCATCCTGGCCGTGGTCCCGGCTGTCCTGGTCTGCGGGCGCCCAGCCCTCCTGGCGGTCAGCCGCCCAGCCCTCCTGGCCGGAGTCCCAGCCGACGCCGCCCTCCCAGCTCTCTCGCGCGTCAGGAGTCCAGACGTAAGCCGGGATGGGACTCCAGCTGCCACCGGGCTCGGGTCTTGCCTCGAGCATGGGCGGCTGCTGCGCGACCGGAGGCTGCTGCA
>JASHQP010000782.1 GCA_030039095.1 Streptosporangiaceae bacterium | reverse complement strand
GCGTTCATCGCGCTCTGCATCACGACCGAGATCTGGGACCAGCGCAGCACCCGCAGCGCGGGCTCGCCGGCGGCGAGCAGGTCCACCGCCTGGCCGGGCTTGCTCCGGTAGCTCACGCTGCCCCCGGTGATCATGCCGGGCGCCCGGAGCAGCCGGGTGATCGCGTAGGCGAGGGTGGATTTGCCGCTGCCGCTCTCGCCGGCCAGGCCGAGCACCTCGCCGCGGTGCAGCACCAGGTCGGCACCGATCACCGCGTGCACCGCGTCCGGGCCGGCGCCGTAGTCCACGCACAGCCCGCGCACCTCGAGCAGCGGGTGCCCCGCCGGGGCGCTCACCGCGGCCTCCTTCCGCGCCAGCGCCGGGCCGTGTCCGGCCGGCCGTCGGCAGACTGGCCGCCGTGGGTGCCGGGGCGTTCAGGAAAATCTTGAAGACCCGGGCCGTTGACCGCGGTCAGCGGCGTGAAACGGAGCACCGGGGTCACGCCGAGTGTGAACCGCCTGGGCGGGCGGGCGGCTCCAGCGGCGTGGGCGCGGCGGGCGCGGCGCCTGGTCAGCCCGGCGGCGCGCAATCGCGGGTTGATGAACTCGTCGATCCCGAAGTTCAGCAGGGCGAGGGAGGTGCCGAGCAGGGCCACGGCGAGCCCCGGCGGGATGAACAGCCACCAGTAGCCGCTCTGCTCGGCGCCGGCGATCTGTGCGTAGAACAGCATCCCGCCCCAGCTCAGGTGGTTGGGGTTGACCAGGCCGAGGAACGCGAGCGCGGTGTAGGTGCCGACGCCGTAGAGCACGGTGAACAGGAACGACGACGCCACGATCGGGATGAGGTTGGGCAGGATCTCGAAGCCGATGATCCGCCAGCCGCGCTCGCCGGCGATCCGGGCCGAGTCGACGTAGTCCCGGCGCCGCAGCGACAGCGTCTGTGCCCGCAGCACCCGGGCCCCCCAGGCCCAGCCGGTGATCGCGATGATCGCCCCGATCAGCAGGTCGTCGCCGCCCTGGGACTGCGGCAGGAAGCCGAAGATCACGATCAGCAGCGGCAGGGCGGGCATGACCAGGAAGAAGTTCGCCAGCATCGACAGCAGATCGTCGGCCAGGCCGCCCACGTAGCCGGCGGTCACGCCGACCGCGATCGACAGCGCGGTGGCGACGAGGCCGGCCACGAACGCGACCAGCACCGTGCTGCGCCCGCCGGCCAGCAGCTGGGAGAGCACGTCCTGCTGCTGCTGGGTGGTGCCGAGCAGGTGTGCCGCGGACGGCGGCAGCGGGAAGCTGGCCGTGGCCGAGAACGTCCTGGCGGGGTTGTAGGGCGCGATCCACTGCCCGATCACGGCCAGGATCAGGAATACGATCAGCAGGCCGAGCCCGATCGCAACCTTCGGCGAGGACGGCAGCCGCAGCCGCGACCGGCCGCCGCGCGCGGCATCCGCCGGGATCGGGGCGTCCCCGCTGGCATGGGCGGCGCCCAGGTGCGTGCTGCTGCCGATGGCCATCGGTCAGCCCTCCTGCCGGGTGCGCGGGTCGAGGAACACGTACACGAAATCGGCGGCGAGGTTGGCCACCAGCACGGCCATCGTGATCACCAGGAAGATCCCCTGGAGCAGCGCGTAGTCGGCCTCCTGCACGGCGTTCAGCAAGATGAACCCCAGGCCCGGGTAGCTGAACACGATCTCGGTCAGCAGCGCTCCGGACACCACGAAGCCGATCGCGAGCGAGAAGCCAGAGATGCTCGGCAGGATCGCGTTCCGGGCGGCATACCAGATGACCCGGGACTTCGGGAGCCCCTTGGCCTGGGCGATCAGGACGTAGTCCTCGTCCATCGTGGTGATCATCACGTTGCGCATGCCGACGATCCAGCCGGCTGCCGACGCGACCACGATCGTCAGCGCCGGCAGGATCGCGTGGTCCAGAACGTCGCTGACGTAGGTCCAGTCCAGCGCGGGGAAATCCAGGGTGCTGCGGGCGCTGCCGGCCGGGAACCAGCCGAGCTTGATCGCGAACAGGTCGATCGCGAGGAAGGCGAGGAAGAAGTACGGCGCCGCCTGGAAAAAGGTCGTCGCCGGAAGCAGGGTGTCCAGCCAGCTTCCGCGCTTCCAGGCCACCAGAACCCCGAGCAGCGTGCCGAGGATGAAGCTCAGCACGGTCGCGGTGCCGACCAGGCCGAGCGTCCACGGCAGCGCACCGCGGATGACCGTGGTCACCGGGACCATCCCGTTGCTCGTTGAGATGCCCAGGTTGCCGTGCACGATGTCGGCCCAGTAGTGCACGTACTGGCCCCACAGCCCCTCGCGGGTGTTGGACCCGAACTCGACGTGCAGGGCGGCGATCGTCTGCTTCGTGATCACCGCTCCCTGCATCTTGGCGAGCACCGCGCTGACCGGGTTGCCCGGCATCACCCGCGGAATGAAGAAGTCGACGGTGACGGCGGCGATCGCGGTGAGGATGTAGAAGCCGATCCTGCGGCTGATCACGTACACGGCCGGCTCCCGTTCACGGCAGTCGCCGCGCGGGCGAGAACGTCGGGCATCCGCAGCTCGCGCGGACGACGAGCCTGGTGGGCAGCAGCACGTCGCGCGCGGCGGGTGCCCCGCCGCTGATCATCGAGTGCAGCATGTCGAACGCGCACGTGCCGATCTCCTGGATCGGCTGGCGCACGGTGGTGAGCTGCGGTCGCAGGTGCCGCGCCATCGGGATGTCGTCAAAGCCGGTGACCGCGACGTCCCCGGGCACGTCGATGCCGTGCTGCGCGAGCGCATACATGACGCCGAGCGCGGTCTGGTCGTTGGCGCAGGCGATCGCGCGCGGCAGCGTCGCGCGGTCGGCGAGCAGCTGCTCGATCACCCGCGCGCCGCCGGTCGCGTAGTAGTTGCCCTGCCACTGCGGGCCAGCCGTCAGCAGCGCGCCCGCCGCGGCGGCCTCCGCCGCGAGCGTCTGCCGGCGGGCCAGGCTGTCCGGGCTGTCGGCGAGGCCGGCGAGGTAGGCGATGCTGCGGTAGCCGTGGTCGGCCAGCAGGTGCACGGCCAGGTCCTGCATGCCCGAGGTGTTGTCGCTGTGCACGTTGGTCGTGGTCTTCGTCGCCACGTTGGCCAGCGTGACGATCGGCACCCGCCGGGACAGCTGGTCGAGCTGGTCCGGCTCCAGCACACGGTCGTGCAGGATCAGCCCGTCGCTCTTGCGGGCCAGGGCGAGCAGCCGCCCGCTGACGTCGTGGTCCTCCGCGTCGACGGAGCTGACCAGGAGGTTGAAGCCCCGGCGCTGGGCCGCGAGCTCGATGCCCCGGTTCAGCACGTCGGTGAACTGCAGGCTCTCGTCCTCCTCGGCGAAGCCGCCGTCGCTGGTCGAGGTCCACCGGACCCGCCTGATCACGACGCCGACGACCTCCTTGAGCCTGCCGCTCAGCGCCCGCGCCGCCCCGTCCGGGACGAACCCGAGCTCCGCGACCGCCTGGAGCACCCGCTCCCTGGTCTCCTCGCGCGGGTTGCGCCGGCCGTTGAGCACCCGCGACACCGACGCGATCGACACCCCGGCCACCCGTGCCACGTCGTAGATCGTGGGAGGGGTCTGGGCCACCTCTGGCGTGTCGACCACGGTGCTCCCTCTGTTCCTTCTGCTGAGAGCTTTGTGTTCCTTCTGCTGAGCGCTGGCCCCGCTGGTAAGCGCTTACCGCATCGGGCGGCAGCCGGTCCCTGGCTGCCGGGTTGCGTTGCTGCTCGGAGGGTAAGCGCTTACCGAGCGGGATGGCAGGAGCGTAAGTCCATCGCGGCCCGGCGCTCAAGGGTGGATCTCAACACTGTTACCGGAACGTGACATAGGTATTAACCCGCGCGTCCGGGACATCCCCAGCTAGCCGCGCCCATCCCCGGCATCGCGTCCCCCGCAGGAGTCCCGCCCCTGCTCCCGGCGACCGGGGCTCGGTGGCGTGCCCGCCCCCGCTTCCGTGGAACCGGACGCCATGCCACGGCTCCGGCGGGGTGGTTTTCCATGATCCAGGAGTCTTTCGTGCAATATCTGCCGCTAACGCTCCTGGATCATGAAAATCGAATGCCCGGTTGCATGCGCAAATGCCGGTGTGGCCGCCGGTTCCAGTCGGCCTGGAAACGTCGGCGAAACAAAAGGCCCTTCTGGGCGCCGCGCGCGTCGCAGGCGCGTAACAAACGGGAAACGCACATGAAACCGCGTCATGGGACACATGGATACAGCACTGACCGACGGATGCCGCCAGGCCTGGTGGGCGCGCGTTCGCGAGGCTCTGGAGGCTCTATTGGATCCCTACGCAAGCTGGCTCAGCTCGGGCGACAACGCCTGGCAGATGACGGCGGCGACGCTCGTCGGCCTGATGAGCATCCCGGCGCTTGCCGTTCTGTATGGCGGGATTGTCCAGCGCAAGTGGGCAGTCAACACGATGATGATGGTGTTCAGCGCGTTCTGCCTGACCCTCATCGTGTGGGTGCTATGGGCCTTCAAGATGGGTTTCGGCTCGCCATGGATCTCATCGTTTGTCGGCAGGCCGGACACGGTCGTCGGTTCGGGCGGTGAACAGGCGCAGGCGAGCATCCCGTTGCTCAACGGGCTGATGCCGAAGTTCAGGTTCCCCGAGGGCTCTCTGGTTTACTTCCAGTTCGTGTTCGCGGCGATTACGCCAATCCTGTTCATCGGCAGCGTGATCGGGCGGATCAAGTTCAAGGTCTGGCTGATCTTCGTACCGCTCTGGATCACGTTCGCCTACGCGGTCAACGCGTTCATGCTGTGGGGCGGCGGCTTCTGGGCGCAGAAGGGCGCGCTCGACTTCTCCGGCGGTTATGTGATCCACCTGGCGGCCGGCGTGTCCGGCTTCGTCGCCGCG
>JASHQP010000781.1 GCA_030039095.1 Streptosporangiaceae bacterium | reverse complement strand
CGCGACTGGGGCCTGGTCGCGCTCTCGCTCGGCGGGCTCGCCGCGCTGATCGCGGTGCTCGTGCTGGCGTGGCCGCCGCTGCTGGCCCGGCGGCTGACGATGTCTGCCCGCGGCGGGCGGCAGCGGGCTCACGGCGCTAGAGCCGGGGAGCCGGTGCTGCCGTCCACGCCGCTCGGCGCGGTGATCGGCAAGGAACTGCGCATGTACTCGCGGTCGGTGCTGCGCAGCGTGATGCTCATGATCTCGTTCCTGGTGGGAGTGCTGGTCGGCGTCATCTCCGCGCTCGGCGGCAAGACCGAGGGCCTGCCGTTCGCCGGCCTGCTGTTCACCGTCATCGCCGCGGCCTGCTTCACGAACTTCTATGGTGACGACGGCACGTCGCTCTGGCTGACCCTGGTCGTGCCCGGCGCGGTGCGCCCGGACGTCCGCGGCCGCGTCTGGGCCTGGTTTCTCGTGGTCGGCCCGGCCGGCCTCCTGATCACCGTCGTGTTCACCGCGATCAGCGGCCAGACCTGGTCCTGGCCCTGGGTGCTCGCCGGCGAGCCGGCCATGATCATCGGTTCGGCCGGGCTGCTCGCGCTGATCGGCGTCGTCTCGGTCAACGCGCCGGACGCCGACGGCGGGCCAAGCCCCGCCCGGGTTCTCGAGACCCACCTGGCGCTGATCGTGATCCCGGTGGTCACGCTGTTCCCCGCCGCCGCGCTGCTGTTCGCCGGGGCCGTCGGCCACAGCCTGTGGCTGCGCTGGCTGGCCGTTCCCGTCGGCCTGGCCTGGGCGGCGTGGCTGTGCCGCTACAGCGTCCTGCGGGCCCAGCGGCGGCTGGGAGCCCGGGGTCCCGAGCTCTTCGCCATGCTCCGCGGCTGATGTCCACCTGGTCACCGAATATCAAGCGGGGCGGTGTAGCGTCGAGCGCGGCCAGCGACACCTGTCGGTGAGCGCCATTTTCGGGGTAGGAGGGACACCGTGGATCCACGGGAAAAGGCTCCGCAGGCGGGTGCGCTCGTCGCTTTCGGCATCACGGGAGACCTGGCCAAGAAGATGACGTTCCGGGCCCTGTACCGGCTCGAGGTCGACAAGCGCATGGCCAAGAGGGTGATCGGCGTCGCCCGGCAGGACTGGTCGAACGAGCAGCTCATCGAGCACGCCAGGCAGTCGATCGAGGCCACCGGGGAGAAGATCGACGAGGCGGTGTTCAAGCGCCTCGTAGGCCGGATGTCGTATCTGAGCGGCGATTTCGACGACGACGGCCTGTACCAGCGGCTGGCCAAGGAGCTGTCCGGCGTCCAGCACCCGCTGTTCTACCTGGAGGTCCCGCCGAGCCTGTTCGGCTGCGTGGTCGAGCATCTGGCCAAGGCCGGGCTCACCGAGGGCGCCAAGGTGGCGGTGGAGAAGCCGTTCGGCCACGACCTGCCCTCCGCGCGGGAGCTCAACGCCGACCTGGGCAGGCACCTGGCGGAGGACCAGATCCTGCGGATCGACCACTTCCTCGGCAAGGAGCCTGTGCTCGACATCCAGTACATCCGGTTCGCCAACGAGATGCTCGAGCCGGTGTGGAACCGCAGCTACGTCTCCTGCGTGCAGATCACGATGGCCGAGGACTTCGGGGTGGACGACCGGGGGGGCTTCTACGACCCGGTCGGCGCGCTGCGCGACGTCGTGCAGAACCACCTCATGCAGGTGCTGTCGCTGGTCGCGATGGAGCCGCCGGTCGGCGCCACCGCCGACGACCTGCGGGACAAGAAGGCCGAGGTCTTCCGGGCCATCCCGGACGCCAACCCGGACTCCTACGTCCGCGGCCAGTACGACGGCTACCTCGACGTGCCCGGAGTGGCCAAGGGATCCGCCACGGAGACGTACGCCGCGCTGCGGCTCGAGGTGAACAACTGGCGCTGGGCCGGCGTGCCGTTCTTCATCCGGGCCGGCAAGGCGCTGGCTACCCGGGTCACCGAGGTGCGCATGGTGTTCCGGCGGCCGCCGCCGCTTCAGTTCATCGGCAAGGTCACGAGCTGCGAGCCGAACCAGATCGTGGTGCGCATCGATCCGGACCCGGGGCTGCGCACGATCCTCACCTCGAAGGGGACCGGGCAGCGCATGTGGCAGCCGGTGCACCTCGACATGACCTTCGCGCAGGAGGTCGGGCCATCGCTGGAGCCCTACGAGCGGCTGCTGCGCGACGCGATGTCCGGCGACGACCACCTGTTCACCCGCGAGGACGGCGTCGAGGAGACCTGGCGGATCGTGCAGCCACTGATCGAGAACCCCCCGCCGGTGCAGACGTACGCGAAGGGATCCTGGGGGCCCGAGGAGGCTCTCAAGCTGGTTCGCGGGTACGCCGAATGGCACAAGCCGTGGCTGCCCAAAAACAACTCAGATAATGGAGGGCACGATGGCAGCCACTGAAGATCGGGGGGGTTTCGGGGGGCCGTCCCCCCGGGCCGGCACCGTACGGCAGCTCGGCATGGTGGGCCTCGGGCGGATGGGGGCCAACATCGTCCGCAGGCTCATGCGCGATGGCCATCAGTGCGTGGTCTACGACCGGAACCCGGACCCGATCCAGCAGCTTGCCGGCGAGGGTGCGACCGGGGCGTCGTCCCTGGACGACTTCGTCGGCAAGCTCACCAAGCCGCGGTCGGCCTGGGTGATGGTGCCGGCGGGCGAGATCACCGAGAACACGATCAACGAGCTCGCCGCGCGGATGGAGCCGGGCGACATCATCATCGACGGCGGCAACTCCTACTACCGCGACGACATCGAGCGCAGCAAGCGGCTGGCCGACACCCGCGGTGTCCGCCTGGTCGACTGCGGGACCAGCGGAGGGGTCTGGGGCCTGGACCGTGGCTACTGCCTCATGATCGGCGGCGACGACGACGCGGTGGCGCACCTGGCGCCGCTGTTCGCCTCGCTCGCGCCCGGCGTCGACACCGCCCCGCGCACACCGGGCCGCACCGGCGAGCCCGCCACCTGTGAGCAGGGCTGGTTCCACTGCGGGGGCAACGGGGCCGGGCACTTCGTCAAGATGGTCCACAACGGAATCGAGTACGGCATGATGGCGGCCCTGGCCGAAGGGCTGAACGTGCTGCACAACGCCGACATCGGCAGCCGCAAGCAGGAGTCCGACGCGGAGACCGCGCCGCTGGAGCACCCCGAGTACTACCAGTACGACATCGACACCACCTCGGTGTCCGAGGTCTGGCGCCGGGGCAGCGTGATCGGGTCCTGGCTGCTCGACCTGCTCGCGATCTCGCTGCACGAGTCGCCGGACCTGGAAAACTTCTCCGGCCGGGTCTCGGATTCCGGCGAGGGACGCTGGACGTCGATCGCGGCGATCGAGGAGGGCGTGCCCGCCCCGGTCCTCACCAACGCGCTGTACTCGCGGTTCTCCTCCCGCCAGCTCGACCTGTTCGCCGACAAGGCGCTGTCCGCGATGCGCAAGCAATTCGGCGGCCACGACGAAAAGCCCGCTCAGAGCTAATCTGGACCCAGCGCCGCCTTCCCGGCGGCGCTGGGCAAAGCGGGGAGAGCCGTGTGAGCACCGCCGAAGAGACACTTGACCGCATCGAAAGCCTCGACCTTGCCGCGCTCGGGCGGGCGGACATCGACGACGTGCTCGAGTACGTGCACGTGCCAACGGCCCGCCTGCCCGAATACCGCAGCCTCTACGACCGGTACCTCCGGCAGCGGTGGAATGTCAACGAGCTTGACTTCACGCCGGACAAGACTGATTGGTCCGAGCGGATGACCGACGCCTCGCGCAACTCGTTCCTGTCGATCGCCTCCGGCTTCCACCACGGAGAGCGGCAGGTCGCGGTCGAGCTGGCACCGCTGCTGTTCGGCGTTCCCGAGGACTACAAGATCTTCCTCACCAGCCACCTCGAGGACGAGGCGCGGCACACGGTGTTCTTCGACCGCTTCTACCGTGACGTGGTCGGCCTGGAGGGCGACGGCATCATGGCGGTCCTCGACGGCTCGTGGCCCTACATCCAGGAGACGTTCGTCGGGCCGTTCGGCCTGCTCGCCTACCTGACCGACGACCTGCGCCGGGATCCGTACAACAAGCACCTGCAGATGAAGTACGCGACCACGTACGTCATCTGGATCGAGGGAGTCCTGGCCCTGTCGGTCATGAAGATCACCCTCAACTACGCCAGGGACTACAAGGTGCTGCCCACCTTCTACACGGGCTTCACCGCGACCTGCCGTGACGAGGCCCGTCACGTCCAGGCCGGCCTGCGGTTCGTGCGCGAGCTGCTCGCCGAGGACCCGGCATACGTCAAGGATCTGCACGACACGCTGCGCTGCCTGCTCACGATGAGCGCCGCCCGCTCGAGCTACATCGCCTACGAGCCGCTCGGCTGGGACGAGGACCGGGTCTCCGAGCTGTTCATGAACCAGCTGCACCGCAAGCTCGGCATGGTGGGGGTGTCGCTGCCGCCGGACATGGAGGACATGCTGTCGATGGCCAAGCCGACGCTGGCCGGCGGCTGACATGGCCTCGTTCATGACGCAAGCCTGGGCGCGCGAGTGCCGGGCCGTCTTCAACGCCTGGCCGGGCGAGCAGCGGCGGGCCAGCAAGCTGCAGGACTTCTGGGACTGGATCAACATGATCCGGCCGTTCGTGACCGGCCGCCTGGCGCTCAGCGTGCGGGATATGCCGGACGGCGCCGCCGGCGACACCCTTGCCCTTGATTTCCAGGCCGGCGAAGTGACCGCCGCCTCGGTGCTCAGCCGCGCCGACGCCGAGCCCAGCGCGGTGTTCGTGCTGGCCGGCACCTACGCGGACTGGCAGGAGATGCGGGCCGGGTACGACGTCGGCAAGATGGTGATGTACCGCAAGCTCATGCTCGAGAAGGGCGACACGCTGCAGTTCTTCACCGCGGCCTTCTACTGGACCGAGCTGCTCGCCGCGATCCAGTCGGTCCCCGCCACCTGAAGCCCCCCGGGTGGCACGAGGCGAGGAGCCATGTCTTGACCGAGGGGACAGTTTTCACCTCCCGGCTGACCGGCCGCGACCTGCTGGATAGCGAGGGCATGACGCTCGGCCGGGTCCGGGACGTCGTGATCCTGCCGAGCGCGGGCGGCGATCCGCCCTGGGTGGTCGGGTTCGTGGTCACGCTGCAGCGGCGCGAGATCTTCGTCAGCCTGGGCCGGGTCTCGGAAATCTCGATCGACGGCGTGCACCTGCGGGGAGGCACGGTCGACCTGCGGCGGTTCAGCCGGCGGACCGGGGAGATCCTGGCGTCCGAGCTGTACGGAAAGCGCGTCGGGGCCGGTGTGGTCATGGACGTCGGCATCGTGGAGTCCGAACGGCGGCGCGCGTCCTGGGAGGTCTCGGTCCTGGCCGTCGGGCCCGGCCGGCTCCTCGGCCTGAGCCTTGGCCTGCGGCACAGTCACACAACGCTCGTGCCCTGGGACAAGCATCCGGAGCTGTTCAAGGTGAGCGCGCTCGCCGAGCAGCTGGTCCAGCTACGGGAGATGCACCCGACCGATCTCGCGAACGCGGTGGAGGCGCTGCCCGAAGCCAGGCGGCAGGAGCTCGCCGAGATGCTGCACGACGAGCAGCTGGCCGACGTGCTCGAGGAACTGCCCGAGCAGGACCAGGTACGCCTGCTGGCGAGCCTGGGCGTGGAGCGCGGCGCCGACGTCGTCGAGGAGATGCAGCCCGACGACGCGGCCGACGTGCTCGCCGAGATGCCGCCCGAGCAGCGCGAGCGGCTGCTGGCCGCGATGCAGACCCTGCAGGCCGCCGACCTGCGCCGGCTGCTCCGCTACGACGCGACCACGGCCGGCGGCCTGATGACCTCGCAGCCGCTGATCGTCCCGCCCGACACCCCGGTCGCCGAAGTGCTGGCCCAGATCCGCGATCCGAGGATGCCGACCACATCGGCCGCCCAGGTCTATGTGTGCGAGCCGCCGACGGTGACGCCCACCGGCCGCTACCTCGGCAGCATTGGATTCCAGGGGCTGCTGCGCCAGCCACCTGCCGCCATGGTGGGCGGGGCCGTCGAAGACAGCGGCTTCGTCCGGCCGGAGCTGTCCGAGAAGGAGGTGGCCAGGCGCATGGCCGCGTACAACCTGATCGGCGTGGCCGTCTGCGACAGCGACGGCCGGCTGCTCGGCGCGATCACCGTCGACGACGTTCTGGACCGGATCCTGCCCGCGGGCTGGCGAAAGGGTGAGACGAAATGAGGGTGCTGCCGCTGCCGATCCGCCCCGCTGACCGCTCCGACCTGAATTCCCCCCGGGGCAGCGGGCCGCGGGCGGGCGGGCGGTACGACGCCGACGCGTTCGGGCGGATGTCGGAGAGCGCCGCCCGGTTCCTCGGCACCGGCCGCTACCTGGTCGGCCAGAGCCTGTTCGTGGTCGTGTGGATCGCGCTCAACATCACCGGCGGGGTGTTCCACTGGGATCCGTACCCGTTCATCCTGCTGAACCTGGCGTTCTCGACGCAGGCGGCGTACGCGGCGCCGCTGATCCTGCTGGCTCAGAACCGGCAGGACGACCGGGACCGGGCCAGCATCGAGCGTGACCGCGAGGTCGCCGCCCGGACCCAGGCCGACACCGAGTTCCTGGCCAGGGAGCTCGCGTCCGTGCGCCTGGCGCTCGCCGACGTGGTCACCACACGTGACCTCGACGACCGGATCGAGCGCCTGGAAAAGCTGATCGTCGACCGGGTCTAGCGCCGTCACGGCGAATACACGGAGGCGTGCGCGTATTCACCGGCCGGACTCGGACCCGCGTTCAGAGAAGTTCGGCGAGCATCGCGGCGGCGCGCGCGGCGCCGTCGGGTGTGACGGGCTGGTAGTCAACCGTGCGGCCGATTTCGGTGGCGATGGCGGTCGCGATCTGTTCCGGGCCGGCGTTGTCGTAGTCCATGTACCGGCCGGCGCCGTAGCGCTGCAGGCGGTGGCGGACGTGCAGGTTCTGCTCGAAGTGATGGCGCAGCGGGAAGTACAGGAACGGGCGCCGCCCGGCGGTCAGCTCCATGGTGGTGGTCAGCCCGCCCTGGACCACCGCGAGGTCGCAGGCGGCCAGGTGGCGGTACAGGTCGGGCACGTAGCGGCGGATCTCCAGCCCGTCGGGTGCGGGCAGCCGCGCGGGATCGATCCGCGGGCCGGCGACGACGATCATCCGCAGTTCCGGGACCATGTCCTTGGCCTCGGGGTAGGCGGCGATGACCCGGCGCAGCAGGTCGCCGCCGACGCCCGAGCCGCCGACGGTGACAATGCACACGCGCTCGCCGTCGCGGTAGCCGAGGGCACGGCGGTCAGGTGGCTGGGCCGGGTCGAAGCCGGTTATGTAGCCGGCGAAGTCGTAGTGCTGGCGGGTCCAGTCGCGGATCGCCGGCAGTCCGGGGCCGAAGGAATCGGGCACGATGTCGTCGGGGTCGCCAACGAAGATGGCGCGGTCGCGCAGCCGGGGGTAGCGGGCGATGTGCTCGATCATCTCGGCGTTGTAATCCGCGGTCAGGAACGCCTCGCGCTCGCCGGCCCCGGGCATCGGCAGCCAGCCGACGAAGTCGGTGAACCAGGCGTACGCGGCGCGTTTTTGCTCCGGGTTCTCATGCAGGTAGTAGTCGAGTTCCCAGGCTTCGTCGCCGATCCACAGGTCGTAGTCCTCCTCGCGGGTCAGGTCCTGGAAGACCATGAAGTTGGCCAGCAGGATCTCGTCCATCCGGCGGATGGCCTGGAAGGCGTGCAGGTCGTGCTCGGCTGCTTCCGACTCGATGTGACCCGATTCGCTCGCCAGGTGGGAACTGGCCGGGTGGACGTGCTCGCCGCGCCCTCGCAGGACCGTGGTGACCGGGTGCTGGGCGAGCCAGTCGATCTCCAGGCCCGGGTGCAGCTTGCGCAGTTCATCGGCGATCGCCACGTCCCGCTGAGCGTGCCCCAGGCCGATCGGCGAGGAGATGTACAGCGCGCGCTTACCTCGGGCGCGGCCACGTACCCACCGCGGCGGCGCCGGCGCCGGGCAGGCGAAGTCCCGGATGAGCAGGTTGGCCCGTACCGGGTCACGCAGGTGCAGCCCGTGGCCGGACCCCTCGAACGTGATCAGCCGCGCACCGGGGATCGCGGCGGCCACGGCTGCTCCGCGCGCCGGGCCGACGACCGCGTCCCGCGTTCCCTGGACCACCAGAGTCGGGCAGCGTATCTGGGCACAGAGGCGGCGCACCATCTCCTCGTCGTTGAGCCATTCGGCGTCCATGCCGCGAAGTATCGTGTCCGGGTCGGTCTCCAGGCCCCAGCCGATCGCGTCCTCGGCCTGCTTGGTCGAGTGCGGCTCGCTGAATGTCCGGGTGAAGAAGAATTCCAGGAACCCGGGCCAGTCCCGCAGCCAGTAGTGCCGGTTCCACTTCGCCCAGCCCTCGGTCGTGACCGGCTCCTCGTCGAACGGATGCGGTCCCTCCTCGTCCGCGGGATCGGGGGTGATCAGCAGGTCGGGCGCGATCAGCACCAGGCCGGTCACCCGCTCGGGATGCTCGGCGGCCAGCAGCAGGTCGTCGCCGGCGCCGCACCACGACACGAGCACGACGCGATCGGCGCCGATATCGCCGAGCACCGCGAGCGCGTCCTGCGTGGTTTCCCGTCGGCTGCAGGCGGCCACGTCGCTGGGGCGGCCCGTGCGCCCGCTGCCGCGCCGGTCGAATGTCACCACCCGGGCGTGCCTGGCCAGGTACGGGATCTGGAACTTCCACGACCGCGAGTGAACGATTTCCCAGGTGGGAAACAGCAGCACGGTAGGCTCGCCAGACCCGTAGACCTCGTAGCGGACGCGTACCCCGGCGCGCTCCACGCTGCCTTCCGCGTCCGGGTAGCGCGCCCGTGTGGTCACGGACGCGCCTCGAACACGATGTTGAACGGGGTCTCGGCGGCCCGGCGGAAGCGGGTGAAGCCGGCCGCCGTCACCACGTCCTTGATCCTCGCCTCACCGGCCTGGGCGCCGAGCGCCAGGCCAACCTCCTGCGACAGCGACGCAGGCGTGCACAGCAGCGTGGAGAACGAGTAGAAGGCCCGCCCGACCGGGTTGAGGTTCCCCTCGACGCGGTCGGCGGCGTTCGGCTCAACGATCATCCAGGTGCCCTCGGGCTCGAGTGTGCTGCGGACATGGCGCGCCGCACCCACCGGGTCGCCCATGTCGTGCAGGCAGTCGAACATGGTCACAAGGTCGTAACCTGCACCACTGTAGGCAGACGCCGCGGCGGTCTCGAAGCTGACCCGGCCGTCAACCCCGGCGTCCTTTGCCCGCTGGCGCGCGGTCTCGATCGAGCCGCCGTGGTAGTCCGTGCCAACGAACGTCGAGTTCGGGAACGCCTGGGCCATCAGGATCGTGGATGAGCCGTGGCCGCACCCCACGTCGGCGACGAGCGCCCCGTCTTCCAGCCGGCCGACCACGCCGTCGAGCGCGGGCAGCCACTGTGACATCAGGTTGGCGTTGTAGCCGGGCCGGAAGAACCGCTCACATCCCTCGAGGACGTCGCTGACGTGCTCGCCCCAGCCAAACCCGGCCCCGCTTCGCGCCGCATCCATGATCTTGGGTGCGTCGAGCATCGAGCCGAGCGCGATCTGGAAGAACCCGGGCAGGTACGCGGGGCTGTCGGCGTCGGTGAGCGCGACAGCCTGCTCGGGCGGGAGCGTGTACCGGCCGGTGTCCGGGTCATAGCTGACGAAGTCGCCCGCTGCCTGGGCGTTCAGCCATTCCCGCACGTACCGCTCGGCGGTGCCGGTGCGATTGGCCAGCTCACCGGGTGTCAGCGGGCCCGCGCCCGCCATTGCCCGGTAAAGCCCAAGCTTGTCGCCCATCACCACCAGCGCCGTGTTCAAGGTGGCGCCGACCTCGCCGACGACCCGGAACACGAAGTCCTGCAGCTTGCCCTCGTCCAGTTCGGCGCCCTGATCGATGATGCTCATGATGTCCCTCCCCTGGGCTCGGATTCGTGCCGAGCGTAGGTTCCGGCGCGCCGGGGCCGCTTCCGGTGGGCCACCTGGTCTCGGGGCGGCCTGTGGGGCGTCGCACCAGGTGGTGCCTACAATCGTGGCGTGCTGCTTGGCCGTGATCATGAGCGGCAGGAAATCGAGCAGGCGCTGGCGCGGTCGCGCTCCGGCGCCAGCGCCGTGCTGGCCCTGGTCGGGGAGCCGGGTATCGGCAAGACCGCGCTGCTCGACTACGCCGTCAGCCGGGCCGGGGGGATGCAGGTGCTGCGTGCCCGGGGCATCGAGTCCGAGGCGCAGATCCCGTTCGGGTCCCTGCTGGAACTGATCCGCCCGGCGCTGGTGCTGCTCGACGGCATTCCGCAGCCGCAGGCCATGGCGCTCGAGGGCGCGCTCGCGTTGCGGCCGGGGTCGGCGCAGGACCGTTTCGCGCTCGGCGCCGCGACGCTCAGCCTGCTCGCGGCGTACGCCGAGCAGGGGCCGCTGGCGGTGCTGGTCGATGACGCCCAGTGGCTCGACGGGCCGAGCGCGCAGGCGCTGCTGTTCGCCTTCCGCCGCCTGGTGGCCGACCCCATCGCCGTCCTGGTCGCCGTGCGCGCGGGTGAGCCGTCCCTGCTCGACGGGGCCGACCTGGCCGTCCTCCGCCTCAGCGGGCTGACCAGCGACGAGGCGGCCAGCCTGATGCCGGAGGTGCCTGCGGAGACGGTCCGGCGGCTGCACCGGGCCACGGCAGGCAACCCGCTCGCGCTGCTCGAACTGGCCTCGAACGCCCCCGACGTGGCCCTGGCCCCCGAGGGCGCGCCGGTGCTGGTGCCGGCCAGCATCTCACGCGCGTTCCTCAGCCGCGCCGGCCGGCTGGATCAGGCCGCCCGTCAGGCGCTCGTGCTCGCCGCGGCCAGCGACACCGGTGACCTCGCGACGCTGGAACGAGCGGCCGGCCGGCTCGACACCGACCTGTCCGGCCTGGCCGCAGCGGAGAGCGCGGGACTGGTCAGGATGGGCCCGGGCACGGTGGAGTTCCGCCACCCGCTGGCGAGATCCGCGGTGTACGCCGACGCGTCCGCCAGCACTCGCCGCGCGGCGCACCGGGCTC
>JASHQP010000075.1 GCA_030039095.1 Streptosporangiaceae bacterium | reverse complement strand
CAGCCCGCGGCGCAGCCCGCCGAGCTCAGGGCGGTATACCGCCTGATAAATCGTCTCGTGCACGACATGCCGCCGCGGGCCGGCCGGGAACTGGGCATGCAGCGCGCGGCTGATCTGCTCCGGGCTCCACCGCTTCTCCAGCCACCCGGCCACGAACGCCCGCAGCACCTCATCAGTGGCGATCTTGCCCGCCCGCGGCCGGGCCCGCCGCCGGGCGGCCAGCTTATGCGCGGTAAACCGCCGGTACTGGCCGCTGCCCGGATCCCGGTTCCGGCGCAGTTCACGGCTGATCGTCGACGGGCTGCGGCCGGTCTGCCCCGCGATCGCCCGCACCCCAGCCCCGGCCCGGCGCAGGTCCGCTATCCGCACCCGCTCATCTTCCGATAAATACCGTGGCGAGACCCCCCCTTGACCGCCCCCGCGCCGACCACGGGAGCATAATGCAGCTTCCGGCCGTCCCTGGTGGTGACCGTGCGGCCGTGTCGCCACCGTTTCCCGGTCCGCCGGCTGATCCCGACGATCCGGCACGCCTCAGAATTGTTAAAACCCTGCGCGATCAGCCGCGCGAACTGCTCACGCTTCACCGCCTGCGGCAACGCTCCCGGTCCCCGCCGCCCCATCGCAACCCCCGAACCCATCGAGCGTTGCGACGACCGCTAGAAACCACCGAAGAACAGTGGGGCCACTTAAGAGTGCTACGGCCAATCATCTCAACGGAGGAAATCACGGACTCTTTCGCCAGGCTTCTTCGCGGCTGGGCCGCTGTCCTTCATCAGCGCGTGGCTATTGATGATCTTCGCTGGCATCGTCAGCGCCGACATCGGCATCCGGCCCTTCTGGTGCCTGACCTCGATGCTGGTGACCCTCGGCCTGTGGCTGACCCTGGCACCCGCCATCGGCGCGGTCGCGCGGGCACCGGGCACGAACCGCAAGCAGACGCCCGCTGGTCGTTCCGGGCGGCCCGGTGGACCTTTGCCCTTCCCAGGCATCCCGTGTCGGCCGACTGGCAATGACAGGCCGCGCGTGGGGACGCACAGCGATGAGGTGCGCGCCCGCAGGAGCCCCCTGCAACCACCCAACCGCACCCGGCCCGTCTGGACGGGCCTCGAAGCTCAGCCGCCATTCCTCAAGCGGCTGGCACACAAACCCAGACTCTGGCAGCGGCGCCATTAGCCATGGCCGCCTACCACCACCAGCGCGGATTCAGACTTACCTTATATGCCCTTATATGCGCGGCCCGGTTGATGGGTGAAGATGGCACCCTGACCACGCCGAACGGCGGGTAGGTGTGCGGCTCCGCCCCAAGGTGCCGATGGCAGCCTGTAATCAATCTCGGACCAACACCCGACGAGCGCCGCCGCAGTAATCATGAACCGGCCTGTAAGCGTCCACCCGTTTCCGGAGGCACTGCTGGCCGATGCGACGCGCGTCAACGCGGCTACGCGCGCTCTGAGTATCACGTATCAGGCGGCGGATCCGCTGGTGCCTGCTGGCTTGGCAGTTCTTCCTCGCTGGGCGCGCCTTCGCTTGAAACGTCGAGGCGCGGCTGGTCTTCCTCAAGCAGGGTTTTGGCCATCGCCCCGATAGCGCGCGCTCGAGTTCGGGCAGGTCGTTGTCGACGGTCGCCTGCAAGATCCCGTGAGCGGTGTCGAAGTAGCGATGGGCCAGATGATCGCGCATGCCAGTGATCTGACGCCATGGGATGGCGGGCTGAGTATCGAGCAGTTCTGTCGGCAGAGTCTTCACCGCCTCCCCGATTTCCAGCAGCCGGATCCGGACCGCATCGAAGATCAGGCCATCGGACAGATCGCCGCGTTGCAGGTGGGAGCGGATTGCGTCGATCGCCGCCTGGATATCGGCCAGCCGCTGCTGTTCCCGGTAGCTCACAACAGCACCAGGTCGCGGCTGGCGCGGTCGCGGACCGCAGGCTTGAGATCGCCGGCTGGCACCAGGTCGACCCGGCTGCCCATGATGGCCTCCAGATCGGCTTGCACCCGCCCCAGGCCCAGCAGCCCCATGCCGGGCGGCAGGTCCGCGAGCAGGTCCAGGTCACTGTCGGGACGGTCCTGACCCCGGGCCACGCTGCCGAACACCCGCAAGTTGGTCACACCATGCACCGCTGCCGCAGCCGTGAGGGCCTTCCGCTTACGGCGAACCCGCTGCCCTATCGGCCCCGACAGCTTGCCCAGCCGCCGCGGCAGCGGCCGGACATCGACGGCCAGCTCATAGCCAGCCGCGTCGATCAAGGCGGCCAAGGTGGGCAGCGCGGGCTGGCGATGCCCAGACTCATACGCACTGATAACGCTCTGCGTGACACCCGCCCGGGCAGCAAGCTCCGCCTGTGACAGCCCAGCGTCAACACGAGCCCGCCGCAGCAGGGCCCCGGCGGTTTCTGTCCCGGACTCCACGACTCCGAGTATAGCGGATCGTCAATATAAGAATTAGTTGCCCGGTCGTGACTGGCTTGCGCTTTCAGTGCGTGTCCATGACGCGGTCGTAGCTGCGGCGGGCGCGAGCGCTGCGGGCGCTGGCACCGTATCGGCGCAGCATCTGCGGGGAGGACCAGCCGTTCAGCTCCATCAGGTCTGCCTCGGCTCCCCCGCGGTCGAAACGTGTGGGAGAAGTGGTGCCGAAACTTGTGCGGGTGGACCGTGACGCGGGCCTGCAGGCCGCGCCGCTCGGTCATCTGGTAGATGCCGCTGGGGGTCATCGGGCCGCGGTTGCGGATGCCGAGCCACAGCCGGGGTGAGCGGGCCTGCGCGTGGCGGGTGCGCTCGCGCAGGTACCGGTCGACCGCGCGGGCGGTGTCGTAACTGAACCGCACCCGGCGCTGCTTGCCGCCCTTGCCGGTGACGAGGGCCTCGCGGGCGCGCAGGTCGACCTCGGCCGGGTCGCCGTCCAGCGTCAGGCCGGCCAGCTCGGACAGCCGCATGCCGGTGTCGCGGAACAGCGACAGGATCGCGTAGTCGCGCCGGCTCTCGAACCCGCCGCCCTTGCACGTGGCCAGCAGCGCCGCCAGCTCCGCGGCGGTGAACACCGGGACAACCTTCTCATCGATCTTAGGTGGCTTCATCCCGGCCATCGGGTTGGGCCGCGGGCTGTCGGGGTCCTCGGTGGCGTACCAGCGGAAGAACTGCTGCAGGGCACGGAACTGGTTGGAGGCGTAGCTGTCGGAGTAGCCCTTGCCCAGCAGCGTCACCATCCACTGCTGCACGTGCTTCGCGGTAACCTGCGCCCAGTCGGTGACGCCCGCGGCCAGCAGCAGCGCCCCGGCGATCCACTGGGCGGCCTCGGTGTAGGTGCGGATGGCCTTCGCGCTCTTGCGCTCGGCCAGCAGGTGCAGCTCGTAGCTGTCGATCATGTCCTGCAGCGGGCCGGCGCCCAGGTCGCGGCGCACGCCGCGGCCGATCTTCACAGCCGTGGTGCTCATGAAAAGTTTTCCTCTGTTCAGGCGGTGTGCGCGATGGCGCATCGCGCTCGCGACGCTCCACCTAAC
>JASHQP010000074.1 GCA_030039095.1 Streptosporangiaceae bacterium | reverse complement strand
GGCAGGCTGCTCGTCGCCGACGGATCCGGAGTCGCCCCCGACCCGCCGGCTGACGCCGGGCCGTACGACATCGCGCTGCTCGACCTCGTGGCGGAGCCGGCGCAGCTCGGGGCGCTGCGCAGCCGGGGCCTCGCCGGTGGCGGCACCGTGGCCGCTGTGCTGTACGCCGATCACCGGATCCTCTCGGAGGAGGAGCTGGCCCGGCGGTGCGGGTTCTGGGGGGCGGTCCTGCCGGACGACGGGGCCGTGCTGACCGCCCCGCTGGGCCGGACGGTGCCCGCGCCGGCCCAGCCGCGGCGCGTGCTGGTCCTCGGCGGCGCACGGTCGGGCAAGTCGCGGCACGCGGAGCTCAGGCTTGCCGCCGAGCCGCTGGTGACCTATCTGGCGGCCGGGCCCTACCCGGACGACGCGCAGCCGGCGGCCGACTCCGGCTGGGCCGAGCGGGTGGCGGCTCACAGGTCCAGGCGGCCACCGTGGTGGCGGACCGTGGAGAGCGCCGACGCCGCAGCGGCGCTGCGGTCGGTGCCCGGCGCGCTGTTGTTCGACGGGGTGGGGACCTGGCTGGCCGCGGTGATGACGACGCAGCACCAGGCGGGGACGCCGGGGCTGATCGCCGAGAAGGCCGATGAGCTGGTGGAAGCGTGGCGGCAGACGGCGGCGCGCGTGGTCGCGGTCAGCGACGAGGTGGGCTCCGGCGTCCACCCGCCGACCGAGGCCGGGCGGCTGTTCCGCGACCAGCTCGGGTGGCTCAACCAGCGGCTCGCCGCCGAGTCCGACGAGGTAGTGCTCGTGGTGGCCGGGCGGCCGGTCGCTCTTCCCAGTTGATCCGAATAGCCACTATTAGCGGATTCAGAAGGCGAGAGGGCGAGACTACCCTCCGGAACTGTAAAGTTCTATCCGCTAGCACACAAAGAGCATGGAGCGTTTCCGGCCGCGCCCTGCTGAGCAGCCCGGTGACCAAGGTGGTGACGACACATGACGCGCGTTGTCGTCGTTGGTGATCTTATGACGGACACGGTCGCTCACGCGGCGCTGCCCCTGGCCAGGGGGAGTGACACGCCAGCCACGGTGACCATGCACGGCGGCGGAGCCGGGGCGAACATCGCCGCGTGGCTCGCGGTGGACGGGGCCGAGGTCGCGTTCGTGGGACGGCGCGGCGCCGACATCGCCGGCCGCAACCGGGACATGGAGCTGATGGGCTACGGCGTGGACGCGCGGCTGGTCATGGACCCCGAGCGGCCCACCGGGACCTGCGTGGTGATGGTCACCCACAAAGGCGACCACACGATGCTCTCCGACCCAGGGGCGAACGCGGCGCTGTCCCCCGATGACCTGCCCAAGGACCTGTTCACGCCGGGCAGCCACCTGCACATCTCCGGGTACACGCTGCTCAACGAGGGCTCCAGGGCTGCGGCGCTCGCCGCGTTCAGCCACGCGCAGCGCGCCGGCATGACCGTGTCCGTCGACGGCGCCTCCTCGGCGCCGCTCGAGCGCGTCGGCGCCGAGCCGTTCCTGCAGCTCACCAACGGCGCGACGCTGCTGTTCGTGAACGGCGACCAGGCCCGGGTGCTGACCGGCCGGGAGCAGCCAGAGCAGGCGGCGCGGGTGCTGAACGCCTGGTACCCGCAGGTCGTGATGAAGCTCGGCGGCGAAGGGGCCCTGTTCTACGCCAACGGGCGGCCCGAACCGTTCCGGGTCCCCGGGCCGCCGATCGAGCGGATCGTGGACGGCACCGGGGCCGGCGACGCGTTCTGCGCCGGGTTCCTGCCCGCCTGGCTGGACAAGAAGCCCCCCGGCGAGGCGCTGGCCAGCGGGTGCCGGCTCGCGGCCCGCGCGCTGAGCCTGGTGGGCGCCCGCCCGGCACTCTGACCCGCGGGCCGTAAACCGGCCCGGCGGCTTCTCCGTCACCCGGTGTCCGCGCGCCGCTGCGCGGTTGTCTCAGCGGGACGGCACAATGGCGGTCATGGCGAGACGCACCACGACAACCCCTCCTCCCGAGGACTTCGAGGAAAACATCATCGACATCGACGTCACCGAGGAGATGCGGGCCAGCTACCTCGAGTACGCCTACTCGGTGATCTACCAGCGGGCCCTGCCCGACGCCAGGGACGGGCTCAAGCCCGTGCAGCGCAGGATCCTCTACCAGATGCGCGAGATGGGCCTGACCCCGCAGCAGGCGTACACCAAGTGCGCACAGGTGGTCGGCCAGGTCATGGGGCGCCTGCACCCGCACGGCGACTCCGCGATCTACGACGCGCTGGTGCGGATGCAGCAGGACTGGGCGATGCGCCTGCCGCTGATCGACGGGCATGGGAACTTCGGCTCGCTCGGCGGCGACGACGCGCCGGCCGCCTACCGCTACACCGAGGCCCGGCTGGCCGCGCCCGCCATGGAGATGACCGCCTCGCTCGACGAGGACACCGTCGACTTCGTGCCGAACTACGACGGCACGCTGACCCAGCCGGAGGTCCTCCCGGCCGCGATCCCGAACCTGCTCGTGAACGGGACCGCCGGGATCGCCGTCGGGATGGCCACCAACATGGCCCCGCACAACCTCGGCGAGGTCGTCGCGGCCGCCCGGCACCTGATCGCGAACCCGGACGCGAGCCTGGACGAGCTCATGCGGTTCGTGCCCGGCCCTGACCTGCCGACCGGTGGCAAGATCGTCGGGCTGGATGGCATCCGGGAGGCCTACGAGGGCGGCCGCGGGATCTTCCGCACCAGGGCCGCCGCGCGGATCGAGAAGATCACCCCGCGCCGCACCGGCATCCTGGTCACCGAGCTGCCCTACGGGATCGGGCCCGAGAAGGTCATCACCAGGATCAAGGACCTGGTCCAGGCCAAGAAGCTGGCCGGCATCGCCGACCTGAAGGACCTCACCGACCGGCACCGCGGCCTGCAGCTGGTGATCGAGGTGCGCTCCGGCTTCCACCCCGAGGCGGTGCTCGAGGAGCTGTACCGGCTGACCCCGATGGAGGACACGTTCGGCATCAACAACGTCGCCCTCGTCGACGGGCAGCCACGGCTGCTCGGCTTGCGTGAGCTGCTGCAGATCTATATCGACCACCGGATCGAGGTCGTCCGCCGCCGCACCGCATTCCGGCGCCGCAAGCGCGAGGACCGGATGCACCTGGTCGACGGCCTGCTGATCGCGCTGCTCAACATCGACGAGGTCATCCAGGTCATCCGCACCAGCGATGACGCCGCGGCCGCCAAGGAACGGCTGATGGCCATCTTCGACCTCTCGGCGATCCAGGCGCAGTACATCCTGGACACCCCGCTGCGCCGGCTGACCCGCTACGACCGGCTGGAACTGGAGCGGGAGCGGGAGACCCTGGAGCGCGAGATCGCCGAGCTCACCGCGATCCTCGACTCCGAGCAGCGGCTTCGCGAAGTGGTCTCCGGCGAGCTCGCCGACATCAGCGACAAGTTCGGCACCCCGCGCCGCACCGTGCTGCTGGAAAGCAGCGGCGCGACCAGGACGGCCGCGGTGCCGATGGAGGTGGCGGACGATCCCTGCACGGTGCTGCTGTCGTCGGCCGGGCTGCTGGCCAGGACTGCTGGCGCCGGAGACGACACCGGCGCCGAGCGCCCGGCTCCCGCTGCCGACCGCAAGGGGCACGACGCCGCGGGCCCGCGCTCCGCGCACGACACGATCGTCTCGGCCGTGGCCTCCACCGCGCGCGGCACGGTCGGCGTCGTGACCTCACACGGCCGGCTCGTCCGGCTGGGTGTGCTGGAGCTTCCGGCGCTGCCGCCGAGCGCGCACTCCCCCGGGCTGGCCGGCGGCGCCCCGATCAGCGAGTTCCTGTCGCTGCGGCATGGCGAGACCGTGGTCGGCCTGGCCGCGGCCGACGGTTCGGGCCCGGGCGCCGGTGCCGGGCTCGCGCTGGGCACGGCGGGCGGCGTGGTCAAGCGGGTCGCGCCGGACTACCCGCAGAACGCGACCGAGTTCGAGGTCATCGCGCTCAAGGACGGCGATCGCGTGGTTGGCGCGGTGCAGCTCGGCGACGAGGCACAGGACCTGGCGTTCGTGACCAGCGACGCGCAGCTGCTCCGGTTCGGCGCGGCGGCGGTGCGCCCGCAGGGACGGTCGGCCGGGGGGATGGCCGGCATCCGGCTGTCAGCGCGGGCCTCGGTGATCTGGTTCGGCGCCATCGACCCCGGCACCGACACCGCGGCGGTCGTGGTCACGGTCGCCGGCAGCGCCGGAGCGCTCCCCGGCACGTCGGCGGTGACCGTGAAGGTAACGCCCTACTCGGAATACCCGCCGAAGGGCCGTGCCACCGGCGGGGTCCGCTGCCACAGGTTCCTGAAGGGGGAGGACGTGCTGGTGCTGGCCTGGGCCGGTCCGGCCCCGGCCCGCGGGGCCACCGAGGCCGGCTCGCCGGTCGACCTGCCGCCAGCGGACGGCCGCAGGGACGGCTCGGGCGTCCGGGTCCGGCACCCGCTGGCCGCCCTCGGCGGCACAACCCCCGCCTGACCATCGCGCCTCGCGCCCGCGCGCCCAGCGCCCCTCTCACCATGATCCCGGAGGATTGTCAGCGAATACGGCAAAGAATCCTCCGGGATCATGGACGGCGGGTCGACCAGCCGCCTCGGACGCAACGGGACCGGCAGGCAGGCGCGAGCCCGGAGCGCGCGGACCTCGGTGTCGAGCAGCCGGTCAGGTGTCGATGCGGGACGGGTCGAGTTCGGTGGCGCCGGCGACGATGAAGTCCCGGCGCGGTGCGACCTCGCTGCCCATGAGCAGGTCGAAGATGTTCGCCGCCGCCGCGGCGTCTTCCATCCTGATCCGGCGCAGCGTGCGGTGCCTGGGATCCATCGTGGTCTCGGCGAGCTGTGCCGCATCCATCTCACCCAGGCCCTTGTACCGCTGCGGGGGCTCCTTCCACCGCTGATTCCGGCGCTCGAGCTGCAGCAGCGCGCGGTGCAGTTCGGCGTCCGAATACGTGTAGAGGTACTTCTGCTGCCCCTTGCGCGGGCTGATCAGCTCGATCCGGTGCAGCGGCGGCACCCCCGAGAACACCCGGCCCGCCTCTACCAGCGGCCGCATGTAGCGGTGGAAGAGGGTGAGCAGCAGGGTCCTGATGTGCGCGCCGTCGACGTCGGCGTCGGCAAGAAAGATGACGCGCTGGTACCGGGCAGCGTCCAGGTCGAACGCGGCGCCCGAGCCGGCGCCGAGCACCTGGATGATCGCGGCGCACTCGGCGTTCTTCAGCATGTCGGTCAGCGACGCCTTCTGGACGTTCAGGATCTTCCCGCGGATCGGCAGCAGCGCCTGGAACTCCGAGTCCCTGGCCAGCTTCGCCGTGCCGAGCGCGGAGTCGCCCTCCACGATGAACAGCTCGCTCCGGTCGTCGGCCGAGCGACAGTCGACCAGCTTCGCGGGCAGGGCAGACGTCGCGAGCGCCGACTTGCGCCGCTGGTTCTCGCGGTGCTCGCGGGCGGAGATCCGGGTCTTGGCGGCGGCAGCCACCTTGTCCAGGACCGCCCGCGCCTGCTGCTTGACCCGCCCCCGGGACTCGAAGAACGCCTTGAGCTCGGACGTCACCACCTGACCGACGATCCGGGACGCCGCCGGCGTGCCGAGGACCTCCTTGGTCTGCCCCTCGAACTGCGGCTCCGGCAGCCTCACGGCGACCACAGCCGTAAGGCCCTCCAGGATGTCCTCCTTGGTGACCGGCTCGTCCCCGTTCTTCAGCAGCCGGACCGCGCGCAGCTGCTCGTTCAGCGTGCGCACCAGCGCCCGCTCGAAGCCGGCCACGTGCGTGCCGCCCTTGGGGGTGGCGATCACGTTCACGAACGACCTGGTCACGGTGCCGTAGCCGCCGTCCCAGCGCAGCGCCACGTCCACCGCGAGCTCGCGCTCGACGTCGGTCGGGACCAGGTGGCCCTTGTCGTCCAGCACCGGCACGGTCTCGGTGAACTGTCCCGAGCCGGTCAGCCGCACCACGTCGGTGACCGGCTCGCCGGTCGACAGGTGGGCGCAGAATTCGCTGATTCCCCCGTCGAAGCGGAACTCGGCCTCGCGGCTGTCATCGAGGGTGTCGGCCGGGCTGGCCGCGATGGCCGTAGCAGCGCTGGCGCCGTCCTCCAGGCTGGCTTCGCGGTCGGCGTCCGCGCGTTCGTCGACGATGCGGATGGTCAGCCCGGGCACCAGGTACGCGGTCTGGCGGGCCCGCTGGGCCAGCGCGTCGAAGCGCCACACCGCTCCGCGCACGAACACCTGCTGATCCGGCCAGAACCGGATCCTGGTGCCGGTCACGGTCTTGGCCACCCGCCGGACCTTGCGCAGCCCGCTCTCGGCCCGGAACGACGAGCCGGGGCCAGGCCCGCTGAACTCGCCGGGCACGCCGCGGCGGAAGCTCATGGCCCACTGCGCGCCGTCCTTGTCGACCTCCACGTCCAGCCTGCCCGCCAGGGCGTTGACCACTGACGCACCCACGCCGTGCAGGCCGCCGGAAGCGGTGTACGAACCGCCGCCGAACTTGCCGCCCGCGTGCAGCCGGGTCATCACCAGCTCGACGCCGTTGAGCTTGGTCTTGGGCTCGATGTCGACCGGGATCCCGCGGCCGTTGTCCCTGACCTCGGCAGACTCGTCATCGTGCAGGATGACCTCGATCTTGGTGCAGTACCCGCCCAGGGCCTCGTCCACGGCGTTGTCGATGAGCTCCCAGAGGCAGTGCAGCAGCCCGCGGCCGTCGGTGGACCCGATATACATGCCGGGGCGCTTGCGCACCGCCTCGAGCTCCTCGAGGACCGTCAGGTGCCGTGCTGTATACCCGTCGGCCAGGCTCGGCTTGGGCATGCGCTCGGCACTGAGGGCAGTCACTGCGGGTCTCCTGACGCACGGGGGACGGACAACGCCTTGAAACGCAGACTAGCGGCCGGCGCCGTCAGTTCCGCGCAGGCACGCCGCGGACATAGGCGGCGACCTGGGACAACATGGGCACTACCGGCACCGGCCGTCGCCCAGCCGGGGCTGTTCGCCTACGGCGTACCTCACCCATCTACGGGAAGACTGCTGGTCCGCAACGTGTTGTGATGCTGTGATGAGTCTAGACAGGATTGACCGGCCGGCGTGACGAGCAGCCGGACCGCACCAGGCGAGGGAGGCGACATGACCGCTGCGATGGCCCCGACCCAGCCGCTCAACGCCACCGACGTGTGCGACCGATGCGGTGCCCAGGCATATGTACGTGTAGTGCTCCCGGGCTCTGGCGAGCTCCTGTTCTGTGCCCACCACAACCGGCAGCACGCCGAGGCGCTGGCCAAGATCGCGGTCGAGATCCATGACGAGACCGACCGGCTGTCCCGCCCACAGGACGCGAACGAGCGGTAGCCGGCCCTGCCGCCGGGAACCCGCACCCCGGTTCCGGACACAAGCAGGGTGTGTGGGCGATGGGTTCCCTCCATCCACCTGGCGCCGCTGGCGGCCGGGAATTGTGGCTGCGCGCGAGCGACGGCGACACCGGGGCGTTCGGCGAGCTGTTCGGCCGGCATGCCAGCGCGGTCTATAACCATCTGTTCCGGCGGGTCGCGGACTGGTCCGAGGCCGAGGACCTGACCTCAGCGGTCTTCCTGCAGGCCTGGCGCAGACGGGGCAGGGTGGGGATCGACCGTGAGTCGGCGCTCCCCTGGCTACTCGGCGTGGCCAATCACGTGCTGCGCAGCCACAGGCGGGCCAGCAGGCGGTACCGTCCCGCCCTGCACCGGGTCGTCCCTGCAGACGAGGCCTCCGGCGACCATGCGGACGCCGTCGCCGCCGCGGTCGACAGCGAGCGCCTGATGGCGACGGTGCGCCACGCCT
>JASHQP010000780.1 GCA_030039095.1 Streptosporangiaceae bacterium | reverse complement strand
GCCGCGGCCGGGCCATCGTAGCCCTGGTCCGCGGCGGCGTGCAGGGTCCAGTTCGGGTCGTAGAGGTGGGCCCGGCCCACCGCGCACAGGTCGGCGCGGCCGGCTTCGATGATCGAGTTCACGTCGTCGTAGGACGAGATCACGCCGACCGCGATCGTGGCGATGCCGGTCCGGTTGCGTATCGCGTCGGCGAACGGGGTCTGGTACGAGCGGCCGAACGCCGGCTCCTCCTCCGGCGTGACCTGCCCGGTGGACACGTCGATGGCATCCGCGCCGGCCGCCTGGAACGCGCGCGCGATCTGCACGGCGTCCTCGCCGGTGATCCCGCCGGGGTACCAGTCGGTCGCGGAGATCCGCACGGTCATCGGCTTGCCCGCCGGCCAGACCTCGCGCATCGCGGTGAACACCTCGAGCGGGTAGCGCAGCCGCCCGGCCAGCGAGCCTCCGTATTCGTCGTTCCGCCGGTTTGTCACCGGCGAGATGAACGAGGAGAGCAGGTAGCCGTGGGCGCAGTGCAGCTCGAGCACGTCGAACCCGGCTCGGTCGGCGGCACGCGTCGCGTTCAGGAAACTCTGTTTGATCCCGGTCAGGTCGGCTCTGGTCAGCTCCCGCGGGACCTGGCTGACGCCGGGCAGGTAGGGCAGCGGGGACGGCGCGGTGATCTCCCAGTTCCCCTCCGGCAGCGGCTCGTCCATGCCCTCCCACATCAGCCGGGTGGAGCCCTTGCGGCCGGAGTGGCCGAGCTGCAGCCCGATCTTCGCCGTCGAGTTCTCGTGCACGAAGCCGGTGATCCGCCGCCACGCGGCCTCGTGCTCGGGCGCGTACATCCCGGCGCAGCCCGGGGTGATCCGGCCGTCCGCGCTGACGCAGACCATCTCGGTCATCACCAGGCCCGCGCCGCCGAGCGCCTTGCCGCCGAGGTGGACCACGTGGAAGTCGGACGGGAGGCCGTCGGCGGCCGAGTACATGTCCATCGCGGACACGACCACCCGGTTCTTCAGCTCCAGGCCGCGCAGCCGCAGCGGCTGGAACATCGGCGGCACCACGTCGCCGTTGCCCATGCCGCGCTTCTTCTCGTGCCCGGCGAACCAGGTGTCGATCCGCGCCGCGAACTCCGGGTCGCGCAGCCGCAGGTTCTCGTGGGTGACCCGGCGGCTGCGGGTCATGATGTTGAACGCGAACTGCTCCGGCTCCTGGTCGGTGTACTGGCCAAGGTTCTCGAACCACTCCAGGCTGGCCTGGGCCGCGCGCTGCGTCGACGCCACCACCGGCCGGCGCTCGGCCTCGTAGGCGTCCAGCGCCGCGGCGGTGCCGGGCTGCTCGTGCAGGCAGGCGGCCAGGGCCAGCGCGTCCTCCATGGCCAGCTTCGTGCCCGATCCGATGGAGAAGTGCGCGGTGTGCGCGGCGTCGCCGAGCAGGATCACGTTGCCGTGGCGCCAGGTCTGGCAGCGCAGCGTGCCGAAGCTGATCCACTTGGAGTTGTTCGCGTGCACCTCGTGGCCTTGCAGAACGCCGGCGAACAGTTCCCGGATCCGCCCGATCGACGCCTCGTCGGACCGGCCGGGCGGCAGACCGGGCGGGTCGGGCGGGGCGAGTCCGCCGAAGCCGGCCGCCTGCCACACGCTGTCGTGCATCTCCACGATGAACGTGCTGCCGGTCGCGTCGTAGGGGTAGCCGTGGATCTGCATCACGCCAAACGGCGTCTGCTCGATGTAGAACTTGAACGCGTCGAAGACCAGGTCGGTGCCGAGCCACATGTACTTGCACCGCCGCACGTCGACAACGGGACGGAACGTGTCGCGGAGCGCGGCTCTGGCCGCAGAGTTCGCGCCGTCGGCGGCTACCACCAGGTCGTGGCTGGCCGCGAGCGCTACAAGGTCCGGCGCCTCGGCGCGGAAGTGCACGGCCACGCCGAGTTCCGCGCAACGCTCCTGCAGAATCCGCAGCAGCCGGCGCCGGCTCAGCGCGGCGAAGCCGTGCCCGCCGCTGGTGATCACCTGGCCCTTGAAGTGGACGTCGATGTCGTCCCAGCGGGCGAACTCGCGCTCCATCGCGCGGTACACGGCGAGGTCGGCATGCTCGATCCCGCCCAGCGTCTCGTCGGAGAACACCACGCCGAAGCCGAACGTATCGTCGGCCGCGTTGCGCTCCCAGACGGTGATCTTGCTGGCCGGGTCCAGCCGCTTGGCCAGGGCGGCGAAGTACAGCCCGCCTGGGCCGCCGCCCACGACCGCGATGCGCACGCCGCCTCCCGCCGGTTTGGTTGTGGTTCCGACGGTATGTCGTCAAGACGACGACCGTCAACAAGACACGACCCGCCCGTTCCTCGCTGCGCCATTCCCGCGGATGGGCGACACGCCATTCGCGCTGCTTCGCTCGGCGCCAATCGGTAGGTACCGTAGGGATCATGGCGACTCGTGCGCCCAGTGGTACAGCGCGCTCCAAGACCGCTGCGGCGCGTTCGAAGGGCGCTGCCACCACGCGGTCGCGCTCCACGGGGAAGCGGCCGGGCGGCGGGTCCGGCCGTAAGCCGCCGCCGCGGTCGCGCGGCCGGTCCAGGGCCAAGTACAGCGGCAGGACCGGCGGGCGCCGGTACAGCCGGGCGCCGTCGCACAACCCGATCGTGATCCTGGCCGGCTGGCTGATCGCCGCGATCAGCGGCGTGTGGATGGCCCTCGCGCACACCGTGGGGACCACGGTGCGGGCCTTCGGGCGGCACGCGCGTGATCTGGACCCGGCGCACCAGAGGGACGGCGTGGGGCTGGCCGCCCTGGGCCTGGCGATCATCATGGCCGCGGTCACCTGGTTCCGCCTCGGCGGTGCGGTCGGCCACGGCCTCTCGGCCGTGGTGCGCAGCGGGTTCGGCTCGGCCTCGTGGCTGCTGCCGATCCTGCTCGCGCTGCTGGCCTGGCGGTACCTGCGGCACCCGGACAGGAACGCGGACACGGCCCGCATGATCATCGGCTGGACGGCGCTGATCATCGGCGTGCTCGGGCTCGTGCACATCGCGCACGGCACGCCGAGGCCGGCCGACGGGGTCGCCGCGATGCGCGGCGCGGGCGGCCTCATCGGCTACGCGGTGTCGGCGCCGCTGGTGGCCGCCGTCACGCCGTGGGTCGCGGTTCCGCTGCTCACGCTCGTCACCGGCTTCGGCCTGCTGGTGACCACCGGAACGCCGCTGCACCGGGTGCCGGGCAGGCTCGCCGAACTGCACGGCTTCGTCCGCGGCGTGCCGGCCGAGGGCGATGAGGCGGAGGAGGCCGTCGAGCAGGCCGGCCGCGCCCGCGGCCAGTTGCCCAGGGGCCGCAAGCGCCGCGAGGCCATCGAGGCCGGCGCTCGGGACACGCCCTATGAGACGCCGCTGATCGGCGGGATCCTGCCCAAGGGCGCGGGGGGCGGCCAGGTGGGCCAGCCCGGCGCGGCCGGTGGTGCCCGGCCCATTCCCAGCGACGACGCCATGGCGAGCGACGCGCTCGCGTTCAGCCCCCCGGTCGCCGGCCAGCCGCCCTGGAGCGCGGAGGCCGGCCCGGACGGGGCCAAGCCGGGCGAGTCCGCCCCGGCCGAGGCGCTGTCCGCGCCGGGCGGCACGAGGGACGCCAAGCCCGAGCAGCTCACGCTGACCGGCGCCAGCGACGCGAGCTACACGCTCCCGCCCGCGGCCCTGCTCCGGCCGGGGACCGTACCGAAGGCCAGGAGCCGGGCGAGCGACCTGATGGTCGACGCCCTGCAGGAGGTGCTCCGGCAGTTCGCCGTCGACGCCCAGGTGACCGGGTACACGCGGGGCCCGACGGTGACCCGCTATGAGATCGAGCTCGAGCCTGCGGTCAAGGTGGAGCGGGTCACCGCGCTGTCCAAGAACATCGCCTACGCGGTGAAGAGCGCGGACGTGCGGATCCTGTCGCCGATTCCGGGCAAGTCGGCGATCGGCGTCGAGATCCCGAACACCGACCGGGAGATCGTCAGCTTGGGCGACGTGCTGCGTTCCTCGGCGGCGGCCAGCGATCACCATCCGATGGTGGTCGGGCTGGGCAAGAACGTCGAGGGTCATCACGTGGTTGCGAACGTGGCGAAGATGCCGCACATGCTGATCGCTGGAGCCACCGGTGCAGGAAAGTCGACGTGCATCAATGGACTGATTACGTCAGTTTTGCTGCGGGCCACGCCGGATGAGGTGCGGATGATCCTGATCGACCCGAAGCGGGTGGAACTCGCCGCGTACCAGGGGATCCCGCATCTGATCACGCCGATCATCACCAGTCCAAAGAAGGCCGCGGCGGCCTTGGAGTGGGTGGTCGGGGAGATGGAGCGGCGTTACGACGACCTGGCGGAGTCGGGGTTCCGGCATCTGGACGACTACAACAAGGCGGTGCGTTCCGGGAAGCTGACCGCACCGGCGGGCAGCGACCGGATGTATGAGCCGTACCCGTACCTGCTGGTGATCGTCGACGAGCTCGCGGACCTGATGATAGTGGCGCCGCGCGACGTGGAGGACTCGGTCGTGCGGATCACCCAGCTCGCGCGGGCGGCCGGCATCCACCTGGTGCTGGCGACCCAGCGGCCGAGCGTCGACGTGGTCACGGGGCTGATCAAGGCGAACGTGCCGTCGCGGCTCGCGTTTGCGACCTCCAGCCTGGCCGACAGCCGGGTGATCCTGGATCAGCCGGGTGCGGAGAAACTGGTGGGCCAAGGTGACTCGCTGTTCCTGCCGATGGGTGCGAGCAAGCCGCTGCGGCTGCAGAACGCGTTCGTCACCGAGAAGGAGATCCGCGAGGTCGTCGAGCACTGCAAGAAGCAGGCCGAGCCGACCTACCGCGAGGACGTGGCGGAGCAGGAAAGCCGCAATCGCGAGATCGACGCGGACATCGGCGACGACCTCGAGTACCTCCTGCAGGCGGCGGAACTGGTGGTCAGCACGCAGTTTGGATCGACCTCGATGCTGCAGCGCAAGCTGCGCGTCGGCTTCGCCAAGGCGGGGCGCCTGATGGACCTGCTGGAAAGCCGCGGCGTTGTCGGGCCCAGCGAGGGCTCCAAGGCCAGAGACGTGCTGGTCAAGCCCGACGACCTGGCGGCCCTCATGGCGTCGCTGCGGGGCAGTCCCGAGAATTGATCCGCGGTTTCCCGGCGCGGCCGGGGAACCGTCGCGGGCGGTTCGGGAGTCGTAGTAAGGGTAGGGACGCGGATACAAACGCGGCCGGTCCTCGCCGGTCCGGCCGGCGGATGTCTACACTTGGTGACCGGTCCCTCACGCAGGGACGCGAGAGAAGATCTTGGTAGCTGTCACCGCACCCCCGGGCGGCGCGCAGTGAACCGTGGAGTGGAGGCACGGCGTGAGCATCGGTGACACCCTGGCGGAGGCACGGCGCCAGGCTGGTCTCACCGTTACGCAGGTCAGCCAGCGGACCTGTATCCGGGAGACGATCATCCGGGGGATAGAGCGCGGTGACTACTCGGCGTGCGGCGGCGACTTCTACGCGCGGGGCCACATCCGCAGCGTCGCCCGCGCCGTGGGGGTCGACCCGGAGCCGCTGATCCACGAGTACGACCAGACACAGGGCGCGCCGCGAGCCATCTCGGCCGCCGACGTCTTCGAGCCCGCCACCCCGATCAAGATCCGGGAACGCCGCAGGCCGAACTGGAGCGCGGCCATGGCGATTGCGCTCGCTGCGATCGTCGGCTTTGTCGTGTACCACTTTGTCTCGTCGTCGCCCGCCTCTCCGACGGCTTCCTCATCGGGTTCGCAGCACGCGAGCACCACGACGAAGAACGCCACGAAGCACCACACCAAGCCCGCCGCGACGCCCGCGCCCACAACGCTCGCGGGCGACGTGGTGATCCGGCTCTCGGCCACCGAGAACTGCTGGGTCATGCTCACCACCGCCAGCGGGAAGCAGATCTACGAGGGCGTCGTCTCGGCCGGCACCTCGAAGCACTGGACGGAGACGCAGGCCGTGAGCCTGATGCTCGGCAACCCGGGGGGCGTCGCGCTGAGCGTGAACGGCAAGAACCCGGTGCCGGCCGGTTCCACCCAGCCGGTCACGCTCAGCCTCGGGCCAGGCCAGAAGACCTCGAGCTGACCGGGACGCCGGCCCGGCCGAGCCGTCACCGGGTGCCGTCGCACCAACCGAGTTACCGTAGTCTGCCGATGTGTCATCGAGCCAGCGCCCAGCACCGTCCGCCCCCGGGCGCAGCGTGAACGTGGTCACCCTCGGCTGCGCGAGGAACGAGGTCGACTCGGAGGAACTCGCCGCGCGGCTCGAGGCGGCGGGCTGGACCGTGTCCGACGGCGCCGATGCCGACGTGGTCCTGGTCAACACCTGCGGCTTCATCCAGGCGGCCAAGCAGGAGTCGATCGACGAGCTGCTCAGCGCGGGATCGGGCGGCGCCAAGGTCGTCGCGGCGGGGTGCCTGGCCGAGCGCTACGGATCCGAGCTCGCCGAGGCGCTGCCGGAGGCGCAGGTCCTCGGCTTCGACGACTACGACGACATCGGCGCCCGGCTCGACGCGGTGCTGTCGGGGGAGCGGTGGCCCGCGCACGCCCCCGGGGACCGCAGGCGCTTGCTCCCGATCTCTCCGGCCGACCGGCAGGCGGCGGCGGGCAGCCGCCAGCCCGGGCACGGGACTGTCGCTCCCGACCTCCCTCCGGGGGTGGCCCCGGCGTCCGGCCCGCGGGTGCTCCGCCGCAGGCTCGACGGCGGCGTGGTGGCCCCGCTGAAGATCGCCTCGGGCTGCGACCGGAGGTGCAGCTTCTGCGCGATCCCCTCGTTCCGCGGCGCGTTCGTGTCCCGCGGCCCGGCCGACCTCGTCGCCGAGGCGGCCTGGCTCGCGGACCAGGGGGTGCGTGAGCTGTTCCTGGTCAGCGAGAACTCCACCTCCTACGGCAAGGACCTCGGCGACCTGAGGCTCCTGGAAGCCGTGCTGCCGCAGCTTGCCGCCGTGCCGGGAATCGGGCGGGTCCGGGCGAGCTACCTGCAGCCGGCCGAGCTGCGGCCGGGCCTGATCGACGTCATGGCGTCCACCGGCGGCGTCGCGCCCTACTTCGACCTGTCCTTCCAGCACGCCAGCGGCCGGGTGCTCCGGGCGATGCGCCGGTTCGGTGACCGCGAGCGCTTCTGTGCGCTTCTGGACCAGGTCAGGCGGGCGTCCCCGCAGGCCGGCGTGCGGTCCAACTTCATTGTCGGCTTCCCCGGCGAGACCGAGGGCGACGTGGCGGAGCTGGAGCTGTTCCTGGCCGACGCCCGGCTCGACGCGATCGGCATCTTCAGCTATTCCGACGAGGACGGCACCGAGGCGGCCTCCCTGCCCGGGCAGCTCCCCGCAGACGAGATCGCGCGGCGGGTCGAGGAGGTGGCAGGCCTCGCCGACGAGCTGATGGCACAGCGGGCCGAGGAGCGGCTGGGCGAGACCGTCGAGGTCCTGATCGAGGAGCTGGCCGGCGACGGCCGCTACGGCGGCCGCGCCGCGCACCAGGCCCCGGAGGTCGACGGCGCCACCGAGGTGCTGTCACGCCGGCGCCTGGCCGTGGGCGACATGGTCCGGGCCGTGGTGACCGGCGCAGAAGGCGCCGATCTGGTGGCGGAAGTGACCGGTGACACGTCGGCCGATGGCGGCCGGCCCGTCTCGCCGGGGACTGGTGCGGGCCGCATTGAGCCGGCCTGACGCCAGTGCTGCCGAAGATCGCGGGGCCGCGGCGGCGGGTGGCGTTCCCGCGCCAAGCCTGATCAACATCGCGAACGCGCTGACCGTGGTCCGGCTGTGCCTGGTACCGGTGTTCGTGCTGCTGCTGCTGGCCGGAGGGGATGCCCTGCGGATCGCCGCCTGCGTGACCTTCGGCGTGGCCTCCGCCACCGATTTCCTCGACGGCGAGCTGGCGCGCAGGCGCGGCCTGATCACCGACTTCGGCAAGATTGCGGATCCGATCGCCGACAAGGCGCTGACCGGATCGGCGCTGATCGTGCTGTCCTCCCTGGGCGAGCTGCCCTGGTGGGTGACGGGAGTGATCCTGTTCCGCGAGCTGGCCGTCACCGGCCTGCGGTTCTGGGTCATCTCGCACGGTGTGATCGCGGCGAGCCGCGGCGGCAAGGCAAAGACCCTGCTGCAGGTGGTCGCGATCGCGCTGTACATCCTGCCCGGGCCGTTCCAGATCGCCCGCGAGCTGGTTATGGCGGCCGCGCTGGTCGTGACCGTGGTGACCGGCGCGGACTACGTCACCCGCGCGGCCCGGCTGCGGCGCGCGGGCGCCGCCGGCCGGGCGGCGTAGAGCGGCATGGAAGGAGCCCGATGGACGACGCCCGTGACGGCGGCCGCGCGCTCTCCCGGGAGGCCATCGACCTGCTCAGGGCGCGCGGCGAGACCGTAGCGGTCGCCGAGTCGCTCACCGGGGGCATGCTGGCCGCCGCGCTGACCGCTGTTCCCGGGGCGTCCGCGGCCTTCCGGGGCGGCGTGGTGTCCTACGCCACCGACCTCAAGGCGGCGCTGCTGGGCGTGCCTGCCGCGCTGCTGGAGCACCATGGCGCCGTGCATCCCGACGTGGCCAGGGCGATGGCGGACGGCGTGCGCAGCCGCCTGGGCGCGACGGTCGGCGTGGCGACGACGGGCGTGGCAGGCCCGGACCCTCAGGACGGCCAGCCGGTGGGCACCGTTTACATCGCGGTGAGCGCCGGCGGCGGCACGGCCGTGCGCTCCCTGGCGCTGTCCGGCGGCCGGCAGCAGATCCGGGAGGCCACGGTGGAGCGGTCGCTCGGCCTGCTGATCCGCAGCTTGCGGGAAGACGGCATATGATTACAGCGTTACGTCAGTGAACACGCGGCTATGCCCTCTCCCGCGCCGTCCGTATGGGCAGGTACGGTGGAGGTGTCGTCGGAAGACTTCGGGAAGGGAGTGTGGCGATGGTCCTGCTTCGTCACTTGCTCGGTGACGCGCTGCGTCGGCTGCGCCTCCGGCAGGGTCGCACCCTCCGCGAAGTCTCAGCGGCCGCGCGCGTATCGCTCGGATACCTGTCGGAAGTCGAGCGTGGCCAGAAGGAGGCCTCGTCCGAGCTGCTGGCCTCGATCTGCGGAGCCCTGGGCGCCCCGATGTCGCAGCTGCTCCGGGAGGTCTCCGACAATTTTGCCCTCGCCGAACTGCAGAACGAGCCCGTGTTCACCGGCATGCGGGTGCTGACGCCGGACGTTGCCCGGGTGCCCGAGACGGGCGCCCCGGCCGAGGAACTCGAGCTTGCCACCGGCGACGGCAAGGTCACGGTCACGGGCGGCACCCGGTTTGCCGTCCCGCCGGACCAGCCCGAGTTCGAGCAGGTCGCGCGCCGCATCAACGACATTCAGGACATGGTTCCGGCGCTCAACTAGGCCCCGGCCGCGGCGGGCAACTAGGCCCCGGCCGCAGCTGCGGCCGGGCCGGTTCAGGCCCAGGCGCGCGGATCGTCGGCGAGCTTTACCACGCTCTCGGGCAGGTGGCCGGACACGATGTGCTCCAGCGTCACGTCTTCGAGGATGGCCCGCTCGTTGGCCCGCAGCGCGATCCACACCGTCTGCAGGGGTTCCGCGGCGCCGATGTAACCGAGGTTCTCCGGGCGCTCACCGCGGACGCCAACCAGCGGCCCGTCGATCGCCCGGATGATGTCCGCGAGCGAGATGTCCGAGGCGGGCCTGGCCAGCCAGAAACCCCCGTCGGGCCCGCGCTGGCTGCGGACCAGCCCGCCGCGGCGGAGCTGGGTCAGGATCGCCTCGAGAAACTTGCCCGGAATGCCCTGAGTCTTCGCGAGCTGATCAGAGGTCACGTGGCCGCCGCCGCTGGCGGCCGCGAGTTCGATGGCAGCACGCAGAGCATAGTCGGCGCGTGCGGACAAACGCATGTGAAGCATTATGCAGGTAATTCACGGGTGACCGGTGATCGGCACACGGATCGGAGGCACCTTAGGCCTCCCCGCTGGCCAGGTTTCCCGGTTATTTCGGCCGGTTAGCTCGGTCAATCCGGGTTAGCCGGGTCGGGGCGGGCGCGAGGCCGAGGACTTCGGCGGCAGCCAGGCCGCTGATCAGCGCGGCGCCGTAGGTGGCCACGTGGACCGCATTCGGCGGCCGCCAGACCGGGAGGCCCATCTCGACCACCACGGCGTCCGCGCGGGCGGCGAGCAGCCTCGTCACCACGTCGCGGGCCGCCGGGTACCGGTGTGCGTCCCTGACCACGACCACGAGCGGCCGCCCGGCCGCGGCGGCCAGCGCCCCGTCGGCTGCCCGGGCTAGCTCGGTGGCGTTCTTGCCGACGCCGAGCCGGACGACGCTGTCGGCGGGCACCCATGCCTCCAGGCCCCACGGCACCGCCCCGACCGCGATGTTGGCAGGGGGAACCACCTCGACGAGCACCGGGCGGCGCAGCGGGCGGGGCGGGGCACCGGTCACGCGGACCGCGCGGCGGGCGGCGGCCAGCCCCACGTC
>JASHQP010000779.1 GCA_030039095.1 Streptosporangiaceae bacterium | reverse complement strand
GCCTGGTCCTCGGCCCGGCCTGACCTCCCCGCCCCGGCCTCCCCCGGGCGGGCGGCGGCCGGGCAATCCGGGCAAGCCGGCGTATCCTTTCGGACGTGAGCCGCGCGGCTGCGACCCCCACGGGAACGGTCACGCTGCTGTTCACGGACGTCGAGGGGTCCACCAGGCTCTGGGAGACCGAGCCCGAGCAGATGGCCCAGGCGCTGCGCCAGCACGACGAGCTGCTCCGCACGGCCATCGGCGGGGCTGGCGGGTACGTCTTCAAGACCGTGGGCGACGCCTTCTGCGCCGCGTTCGCCACGGCCCAGGCGGCGCTGGAGGCCGTGCTCGCCGCACAGCAGGCCCTCGGTGTGCAGACGTGGCCGACCCGCCGGCCGCTCCGGGTGCGGATGGGACTGCACACCGGGGTGTGCGAGGAGCGCGACGACGACTACTTCGGTCCCGTGGTCAACCGGGCCGCGCGGCTCGAGGCCGTGGCCCACGGCGGCCAGGTGCTGTTCTCTGGCGCCACCGCGGAGCTGCTGTCGGACAGCCTGCCCGGGGGCGTGACGTTGCGGGATCTCGGCCTGCACCGGCTGAAGGATCTCGGCCGCAGCGAGCACATTTACCAGCTGGAAGCGCATTTCCTGCAGCCGGACTTCCCCCCGCTGGCGTCGCTGGACAACCCGGAGCTGCCGAACAACCTGCCCGGCCAGCTCAGCGCGTTCATCGGCCGTGGGCCCGAGCTGACCCAGGTGCGCTCGCTCGTGAGCTCCTCCCGGCTGGTCACCGTCACCGGGGCGGGTGGCTGCGGAAAGACCCGCCTCGCGCTGCAGGTCGCGGCCGAACTGCTGGGAACGGCGCGGGACGGGGTGTGGTTCGTCGGGCTCGCCTCGCTGACCGACGCCGAGGCGATACCGGACGCGGTTGCTGCCGTCCTCGGGCTCGCCGAGCAGCGCGGGCAGCGGCCGGTGCTCGATTCGCTGACCGACGCGCTGCGCGAGCAGGACACGCTCATCCTGCTCGACAACTGCGAGCACGTGATCGACGGCGCCGCGAAGTTCTGCGCCCAGCTCGTTCGTGAGTGCCCCCGGCTGCGCATCCTGGCGACCTCGAGGGAACCGCTCGGCATAGACGGCGAGCACGTCTACCGCGTGCCCTCGCTGTCGCTGCCGCGAGCCGAGGCCGAAGGCGCCGACGACATCGCCGCCTCCGACGCCGTCCGGCTCTTCATGGAACGGGCCCAGGTGCAGGACCCAGGGTTCGTGCTCGACGACGCGTCAGCGCCGCTGGTCGCGTCCGTCTGCCGCCGCCTCGACGGCATACCGCTCGCGCTCGAGCTCGCCGCGGCGCGGCTGTCGTCCATGTCGCTGCAGCAGGTCGGCGACCGGCTGGACCAGCGCTTCCGGCTGCTCACCGGGGGCAGCCGCAACGCGATGCCGCGGCAGCAGACGCTGCAGGCCACGGTCGACTGGTCGTTCGGGCTGCTCACCAAGCCCGAGCGGGACGTGCTGCGGCGGCTGTCGGTGTTCGCCGGGGGATTCGAGCTGGAAGCCGCCGAGGCGATCTGCGCGGCCGACGGCGTGGACGCCTTCGAAATCCTGGACCTCATCAGCTCGCTGGTCAGCAAGAGCCTCGTGATCACCGAGCGGACGCCCGAGGCTGTCCGCTACCGGATGCTGGAGACGATCCGGCAGTACGCCGCGCAGGAGCTGCTGCGGTCGTGCGGCGAGGGCGAGGTCGTCGCGGCCAGGGACCGGCACGCCGGCTACTTCGTGCGCGTCGCCGAGGAGGCGGCGCCCGCGCTCGCCGGGCCGGGCCAGTGCCACTGGCTCGCACGGCTGGATGCCGAATGGAAGAACCTGTGCGCGGCCGCCGGCCACCTGGCGGCCGAGGGCCGTGCCGATGAGGTGATCCGGCTCGGCGTCTCGCTGCAGCGGTTCGCGGTCAGCAGGGGATATTGCGACGTGCTCAGCTGGCTGAACGGCGCGGTGGAGTCCGCAGATCCGCCGGCGGGCATCCTGCTGGCGAATGCGCTCGTTGCGATCGGGTGGATGAGCGAAACCCTGCAGCGGATGGACGCCGGAGCGCACGCGGCTGCCCAGCGCTGCGGTGAGCGCAGCCTGGCCATCGCGCGTGAGCTCGGCGACCGCTGCCTGGAGGCGCGGGCGCTCATGGTCCTGGCCGGAGAGGCCTACTTCCAGCACGACCACGACCGGATGCGGCGGCTGGGCTCCGACGGCCTCGCGATCGCCCGTGAGATCGGCGACGTGCACCTGCGCGGCGAGCTGCTGACCTTCCTCTGCATCGACGGCGACGATTCCGAGAACCGCCGGCTGCGCCTCGAGGCACTGGACTGCTTCCGGCAGACCGGCGACGACATGTTCGCCGCGAACGAGATGCACATGATCTACGGCCTGGATCTGCGGGAACGGCTGTTCGACGACGCCAGGGCGCACATCACCGAGGCGATCGAGACCGCCGGGAAGCTCGGCGCCAAGGTCTTCCTGTACTTCATGCAGACCGACTTCACGATCTTGCTGCTGATCGAGGGCAGGCACGAGGAGGCGGTGTCCTTGGTCAGGAGCTGCCTGCTGACGGCGCGGCGGATCGGGCTGCATCTCGACGTCAGCGAGCTGCTGTTCAGCGCGGCGTGCTGCACGGCCTGGCAGGGGGATCACCCGAGGGCGTCCCGGCTGCATGGCGCCGCCGACACGGAGATGAGCGTCGCGCTGGAGGTCGGCAGCATCTCCTGGTCGGGCCCTGAGCAGGAACTCCGGGAACGGGAGCAGGCAGGCCTGCGCCGGCTCATGGGCGACGACGCGTACGAGGCGGGCTTCCGCTCGGGCGCCACGCTGTCCCGGTCACAGGGCGTCGACCTGGCGCTCGGCCGAGAGCCAGCCGGCGGAGCGCGGGACCTGGACGGGCGATTCAGCTAAAGTTCAGCGCATCACGCAGAATGTACGGCCGGGAAGCGCCGGGCGTGACGCTCCCGCTCAACGGAAGAAGGCGCCTGGTGTTCGAGACAGTGGTGGTCGGGGCGGACGGGTCGGACACGGCGGCCGAGGCCGTCCGGGTGGCGACCGAGCTGGTCAAGCTCAGCAACGGGAACCTGCACATCGTGACCGCCTACCGGCCGCAGCAGCTGCATTCGGAGGCGGACGCCGAGTTCTCCGAGTCGCTCACCTCCGACGACCTGGCCCAGTCCGTGCTGACCGAGCTGGCATCCCGGGCACGGACGAACGGCGTCGCCGTGGACACGCACCTGAGGACCGGCGCCCCCGCCGACGCCATCTGCGAGGTCGCGACCCAGGTCAAGGCCGACGTCATCGTGGTCGGCAACAAGGGCATGACCGGGCTGCGGCGGGTCCTGGGCAGCGTGCCCAACTCCGTGGCGCACCAGGCGCCCTGCGCGGTCCTGATCGCGTTCACGACCTGAGCCAGCCCCGCACGGTCTCCCGACCGAGCTCACGCGCCAGGCCGTGGCGGCGCCGAATGGGCACGGGCTATTCGTTATGGCCCGTTAACGTCATCGATCCTGGTAGCGGCCGGGATCGCTGCCATCGGCGGTGCTGGATTATCCGGCTGCGGGCGGCGAGTATGTCGCCAGCGACGATCCTTGCAGCCGGGGGGAAGCATGGGTGGGGGCATAGCCACTGGTCAGCGTGCTGGGATGGGCCGCAGAGCGATGCTGCGTACCGGAGTGCTCGGCGGCGGCGCCGCGCTTGCCGTGGGCGCGGCCGGCGGATTCGGCAGAGCCGAAGCCGCCACCCAGCCGCCATTTGAGCTGTTCGCGCAGCCGGACCTCAATTTCGAGACGCTTTTCACCCTCGGCAGCGCCGGATACGGGTGCGCAGAGGTGGGCGAGGTCGTCACCACGGTCAACCGCATCAATGCGGCGGGAGCCTCGTACCAGACGTACTACGACGGCTTCATGGCCATGGCGCGCAGCGTGGACGCACTGGCCGGGCGGGAACTGCAGGCCGGGCACACGGCCAGCGCCAGGAGCGCCTACCTGCGCGCCGCCTCGTACTACGACGCGTGCCTGTTCTTCGTGCTCGGGACCACCTCGCACGCGCTCGAGGCCGCCGTGTACGCCGCCATGCAGCGCTGCTGGAACGTGGCCAGCCAGCTGTTCGACCCGCCGTTCGAGCGCGTGAAGATCCCGTACGGCCGGACCTGGATGCCCGGTTACCTGCTGCGCCCCGACACCCGGCCGGTCCGCCGCCCGACCGTCATCCTCAACAACGGCAGCGACGCGCAGAACGTTGACCTGTACGCGTTCGGCGGGGCAGCGGCGCTCGAGCGCGGGTACAACGCGCTGATCTTCGAGGGCCCCGGGCAGGGGTCGATGCTGTTCGAGCGCCAGATCCCGCTGCGGGTCGACTGGGAGCACGTGGTCACGCCGATCGTCGACTACCTGAGCTCGCGGCCGGACGTGGACCGCAAGCGCATCGCGATCACCGGGTGGAGCCTGTGCGGCGAGTCGGTCATCCGGGCGGCCGCGTTCGAGCACCGGCTCGCGGCCGTGGTCGCCGACCCCGGAGTGCTGGATGCGTGGCTCATCTGGCCGTCATCGATCCGGAGCCTGTTCACGCCCGGCGCCACCAGGCAGCAGGTGAACGCGGAGTGGCAGGCCGTGATCCCGCACCTGGACGCGGTGAGCCGGTTCACGCTCATGAAGCGGGCCGAGCTGTACGCGCGCCAGTTCCTGCTCGCCGGGCGTGCCGGGCAGGTGTTCACCAACCTCTGGCTGCTCGGGACGATCCTGATGCAGCTCAACGTGGCCAAGGTCGCCCCGCTGGTCACCTCTCCCACGCTGATCACCCAGTATGAGCTGGACAGCTTCGCCGCCAACCAGGCCAAGCCGGTGTACAACCTGCTGCGCAGCCCCAAGGCATACCACTACTTCACGTCCGCGCACGGAGCCGAGTACCACGATGCGCCGATGGCGCCGCAGACCCGCAACCAGGTCGTCTTCGACTGGCTGGACGGCACACTCTGACCGGCGCAGCCAGCGGCGGTCAGGAGCCGTCCGCCATGTCCAGGGCGGCCAGGTAGCCGAAGGTCATGGCGGGCCCGATGGTGGCGCCCGCGCCCGCGTAGCTGTGGCCCATGACCGACGCGCTCGCGTTGCCCGCCGCGTACAGGCCGGGGATCACGGTGCCGTCGGCGCGCAGCACCCGGGCCCGCTCGTCGGTACGCAGCCCGCCCTTGGTGCCCAGGTCGCCGGGCACGACCTTGGCCGCGTAGAACGGTGGCCGGGCCAGCGGGGCCAGGTTCGGGTTGGGCCGCCAGCGCGGATCGCCATAGTAGCGGTCGTAGGCCGAGTCGCCGCGCCGGAAGTCCGCGTCGGTCCCGGCCTCGGCGAACTCGTTGAACCTGGTCACGGTCTTGGCCAGGCCCCCGGCGTCCACGCCGGCCTGCGCGGCGAGCCCGGCCAGGTCGTCGGCGCGCAGCACCGCGCCCGCCCGGTACCAG
>JASHQP010000778.1 GCA_030039095.1 Streptosporangiaceae bacterium | reverse complement strand
CGGGACGGCAAGGCGCACCACGACGGCGCGCAGGCACCAGCCGATCGCCAGGCCTGCCAGGGCGAGGGCGGCGACCAGCGGCCAGCTCATTGCCGATCGCCTATTTGCAGCAAAATGACCGATATCATATGGGTCGCGATGGCTGCGCGGGAGCGCGGCCATTACGTAGCCTATGTGCGTTTACCGATTCGCGACATGCGTCTATTCACGGAGGCGGCCGAAGATGAGGCGGATCGCCGTCTGGGCGGCAGCGCTGGTCCTCATCGCGGCGGGCCAGGCGCCCGCCGCCGCTGTGGGCTCGGCGGAGGCGGCCACTGCCGCCACCGTGGGCTCGGCGGCCAGGCCCCTGCGGGAGGCGGCCGCCAAGCCGTCGGCCAAGCCCTCGACGAAACCAACGTCCAAGCCGACCAAGGCAAAGCCCCCGCCGACGCCATCGCTCCCAGTCCCGGTGGCGACCGAGCCCGCGCCCAGCCAGCAGTGCCCGGACTCGAACCCGGTCAGCGCGAAGGTCGGGTCGGTGCCGTGGGCCCAGCGGGCGCTGGACTGGAGCAGCGTGTGGTCGCTGACCAAGGGCAGGGGCGTGACGGTCGCCGTGGTGGACAGCGGCGTGGACTTCAGCCCGCAGCTTGCGGGCAAGGTGACCGCCATCGACCTCACCAATACCGGATTCCAGGACTGCTCCGGCGAAGGCCATGGCACGGCGATCGCCGGCATCATCGCGGCGAGAGTGCAGGCACAGGGCAATCCGTTCGACGGCGTGGCGCCCGGCGCGCAGATCCTCTCGGTCAAGGTCAACAGCCAGGAGACCGGCAGTGTGGCGGTCCTGGCCGAAGGGATCAAGGACGCGGCGCTGGAAGGCGCCCAGGTCATCAACGTCTCCATCACAACGAGCGGCAACGCTCCGGAACTGGCCTCCGCGGTGGCGTTCGCGCTGAAGCACGGGTCCGTGATCGTCGCAGCGGGAGGGAACGACGAAGGGCAGGAGAACTGCCGGGGCCCCTGTTACCCGGCGAGCTACCCCGGCGTGCTGTCCGTCGGTGCGGTGACCCAGAACGGCTCGCTGGTCTCGTTTTCCAACCAGCGCTCGCACGTGGCGGTCACCGCTCCCGGGGTGGACGTCACCAGCACCGCGCCCGGCGGCTACTCGGTCAACAACCTGTCCGGGACGAGCTTCGCGACGGCGTTCGTGTCAGGTGTGGTTGCGCTGGTCCGTTCCCGCTACCCCAGCCTGAGCGTGCCGGCAGTGGTGAACCGGATCAAGGAAACGGCCGACGGCAGCACCGGGCCGGGAACCGGCGACGGCCTGGTCAACCCGCTGCAGGCGGTCAGCGCGCTGCTCCCGTCCGCCGCGGCGAAGAGCCCGCTGCCGACGCCCAGGCCCCAGCCCGTGGCGGTGGACCGTGCGCCGCCACCTGACCTGGACGCGCAGCGGACGGCGCTCGAGGTCGCCGCGATCGCTCTGGGCCTGGCTGGGCTGGTCGCGATCGGCGCCGTGATCATCAGGGAGGGCCGGCGCCGGCGCTGGCGCCCGGGAAGCTAGCCGTGTGTGCGCGGCGCGGCGTGCCCGGCGGGTACGCCGCTGCCGTAGCCGTTCGGGGCCGCCGGTGCCGGGACCGCGTGGTGCTGGCCGGTCGGCGCCATCGTGCCGTCGTCCAGCAGCGCCACCTGAACGAGCTGGCTTCCGGACTTCCGCTCGACGAAGAACCCGCGCCCCTGCGGCTGCGGCTGGGCCTTGACGCTGCCGATCAGGGCCCCCTCGTCCTTGCTGCCCGACATGATCAGCCCGGGCGAGCCCATCTCGCGGACGCGCTGGATGATGGGGTCGAACAGGGCACGGCCGGCGCCGCCCGCCGACCGGGCAATGATCAGGTGCAGCCCGATGTCGCGAGCCTGGGCGACCAGGTCGACGATGGCGAGCAGCGGGTTGGCGGTCCCGGACACCAGGTCGTAGTCGTCGATGACCAGGAACAGATCCGAGCCCTTCCACCACGACCGGCTGCGCAGTTGCTGCGGGGTAAGGTCGGGCGGTGGCAGCCGCTGCGTCATCGCCTCGCGAACGTCGTTGATGATCGGGGCCGCGGCGGCCGAGGACGCGGCATAGCCGATCGTGTGCTCGGAGTCGGAGCTGTCGATCAGCGACCTGCGGTAGTCGATGAAGATCAGCCGTGCCTGGTCCGGCGCGTAGCGGTCGACCACGCTCTCGGCGATCAGCCGCAGCAGGTTCGACTTGCCGCACTCGGTGTCGCCGAACACCAGCAGGTGCGCGTCGGTGGCGAAGTCGAGAAGCACGGGAGCCAGGGTGCTCTCGTCGACCGCGAACGGGATCTTCGTGCCGGTCTGCGCGGCACCGGGCAGTGCGCTCACCGGGAGCACGTCCGGGAGCAGGCGCACCGGCGGGGCCGGATCCGCCTGCCAGGCGACCGCGACGGTTTCCGCCAGCTTCGCCACACCATCCGCGAGGCTGTCGGCGTCCGGCTGGGAGTCGATGCGCGGCAGCGCGGTCAGGAAGTGCAGGCCGTCCTTGGTGATGCCGCGGCCGGGCGCGGACTCCGGCACGTTCGCCGCCAGCTTGCGGTCGATCTCGGATTCGTACGGGTCGCCGAGCCGCAGTTCCATCCGGGTGCCGAAGAGGTCGCGGATCGCGGGCCGGAACTCCGACCACTTCCCCGCCGAAGCCAGCACGTGCACGCCGTAACCCAGCCCCCTGGCCGCCATCGCGGTCACCGTCTGCTCGAGGGCCTCGAAATCCTGGCGCAGCGTGAGCCAGCCGTCCACGACGAGGAACACGTCACCGAAGCCATCACCGGTGATCTCGCCGCTGGCGCGCATCCTCCGGTACGCCGCGATCGACTCGATGCCGCGCTCGGCGAATTCCCGCTCCCTGCGGGTCAGCACGGCCTGCACCTCGGCCACGGTGCGCCGTACCCGGACCGCGTCCAGCCGGGCAGCGACGCCGCCGACGTGCGGGAGCTTCGCCAGCCCGCCCAGCGCGCCGCCGCCGAAGTCCAGGCAGTAGAACTGCGTCTCCCGCGGCGTGTGCAGCAGTGCCAGCGAGCAGATCAGCGTTCGCAGCATCGTCGACTTGCCGCTGCGCGGTGCGCCCACGACCGCGGCATGGCCCGCACCCGCGGAAAGGTCCACCAGCAGCGGGTCACGTCGCTGCTCGAACGGACGGTCCACGATCCCGGTGATCGCCCGGAGCCTGCCGCGCCACGCCGGGTCCTCGGCCGCGCAGCCGAACTGCGGCGTGATCGACAGCGGGGGGAGGAGCTGATCCAGGGCCGGAGGCACGTCGAGTGGCGGCAGCCAGATCTGGTGCGCGGCCGGCCCATGCCCGGCAAGCTGCGCCACCACGGCGTCGAGCACGCTCTCGGCCGATTCGGCCAGCGCCGGCTGCCGCTGTGGCTCGTCCCCGGCCAGTTCCGGGCGTACGTACCCCGGGCCGAACGGCACGATCATCGGCCGCAGCCTGCGGTGCTGCGTGCGGGCGGGCCCGGTGACGGCCGGCCCGGAGACATAGGCCGCCTTGAACCTGGTCATGTCCTCGGTGCCGGTCTTCAGGTAGCCGTTGCCCGGGTGCGGAGGCAGCTCGTATGCGTCGGGCACGCCGAGCACAACGCGCGACTCCGCCGCCGAGAACGTGCGCAGGCCGATGCGGTAGGAAAGCTGCGTGTCCAGGCCGCGCAGCCGGCCCTCCTCGAGACGCTGCGACGCCAGCAGCAGGTGCACGCCGAGCGACCTGCCCACCCGGCCGATCATGACAAAGACGTCGATGAACTCCGGCCTGGCCGACAGCAGCTCGGAGAACTCGTCGATGACCACGAAGAGCGAGGGCACCGGAGGCAGGTCGGCCCCCTGCTCGCGCGCCTTGGTGTAGTCGCGCAGCGAGGCATAGTTGCCCGCCGTGCGCAGCAGTTCCTGCCTGCGGACGAGCTCGCCGTTCAGCGCCTCGCGCATCCGGTCGACCAGCGGCAGCTCGTCCGCCAGGTTCGTGATCACGGCGGACACGTGGGTCAGCCCTTCCAGGCCCAGGAAGGTCGCGCCGCCCTTGAAGTCGACCAGCACGAAGTTGAGCGTGTCGGGGGAATGGGTCACGGCCAGCCCCAGGACCAGCGTCCGGAGCAGCTCAGACTTTCCCGAGCCGGTCGCGCCCACGACCAGGCCGTGCGGGCCCATGCCGCCCTGGGCCGACTCCTTGATATCCAGGTCGACCGGCTGCCCGTCGGCGTCGCTGCCGATCGGCACCCGCAGCCGGGCACGCGGCGGCCGCTGCCGCCACTGGGCGGCGACGTCGACCATGAACGAGATGCCGAGCAAGGCCGTCAGCGTGGTGTCGGCGGCCAGCGGGTCGCCGGCCGGCCCGTCGGTGCGGGGGCGCAGCGGGGCCATCTGCCTGGCGAACGCGTCGGCCTCGGCGAGTGACATGAAGTCGGGGACGCCGATCGGCGAGCGCGCCTCGGCGCCGGTCCGGTTCCTGGTGATCATTTCCGTGCCGCCGGCGGTGACGTGCAGCCGGAGCGTCGGCGCGGCCGGCGTCCCGGGCGTGGTCATCGCGTCCGGGCTCAGGTCGATGAGCACGGCACCCTCGATGCCGTCGGTGCCGAGCCGGGAGTCCGCCATCCCATCGCCGCCATCGATGATCACGATGTGGAACGGCAGGGCGGCCGACCGGCCCGGCGTGAACTGGGGGCGACCCGCGAACTCGGCGCCGATCAGCGCCTCGAGCTGCGGCAGCACGGGAGCCATCAGGCGGACCGGCCCGGCCGCGTCGATCTCGCCGGGGTGCATGTTGTGCGGCAGCCACTTGATCCACTGCCACCAAGAGATCCGCTCACGCGAGGCGCACACGCTGATCCGGACGTCGTCGGGGGAGTGGAAGATCGCGATCTGCGCGATCATCGCCCGGAGCATGCCGTAGACGGCCTCGCGCTCGCCCCCCGCGGCGATCCGGGCGAACGCGCGCAGCGAGATGCCGACCGGCAGGCCGGGAACGCTGTTGTGCGCGCGGACGAAACGCCGCAGCGCGCCCGCGCACAGCGGGTCGAGATCCTCGACCGGCTTCGTCTCCGGCGGCACCAGCCGAACCGCCAGCCGGTGCGTCCCGGTGCCGATGCGGACCTTGGCGAAGTCGTCGCCGGACGGGCGCCGTTCCCAGACTCGCCGCAGCTCCGGGTCGACGAGCAGCGAAGGAAGCGCCCGCGGGGGCGGGCTGACCCATTCGAGCGCCTCCCGCTGCGCCGCGGCGATCGCCCGCACCTTTCGACGAACCTGGCCCAGATAGCGGAGGTAGTCCCGGCGCAGGCCGTTCAGCTTGATCTTCCGGTCGCCGCTGCCCCGGCCCATCTGCGCGACCACCATGCCGCCCATGCCCAGGACCATCGCCCCGCCGGCGACATACATGATCTTGTTCGAGCTGTTCCCTGCGAACGCGGCGGTCATTCCGACGGTCATCACGAGCATCGGCAGGTACATCAGCGTCTGGCGGAAGCCGTCGGTGGTGACCTCGGGAATCTCCGGAGGTGACTGGAGCCTGATCTCGCCGTCTGGCAGCTCCGGCGCGTCACGCCGCTCCGTTCGGCGGACAATGACGGTGCTCACAGGCTGCCTTTCTGCTGTCCTTCCGGGTACGGCGCTCAGCGCGATCGACCCGGTTGGCCCGCACTGCAGCGGGTTATCATTCTACGGCCGCATTTCCGACATCGCGGGCAGTGCTGGAACGTAAACCATATTTACGGCAGGCCGACGGAGGGAGGCCGATGACGCCGACGGAGGGAGGCCGATGACTTCGCCAGGCGGCACAGAAGTGTGCCGGGTCACGGTGATCGGGCCGTCCCGGCGGGTGGACGTCGCGCTGCCCGGCTACGTGTCGTTCGCCGATCTGTTCCCCACGGTCGCGAAGTACGCGGGCCTGGATGGCCCCGACGTGGTTGGCGAAAAGGGCGGGTGGGTGCTGCAGCGCCTGGGCGAAGGGCCCTTCTCGCCGGCCATGACACCGATGCAGGTGGGCCTGCGGGACGGCGAGATCATCTATCTGCGGCCGCACCGCGATCAGCTGCCCGCGATGACGTTCGACGACGTCGCAGACGTGATCGCGAGCAGGCTGAGCGACCGCCCAGGCCGGTGGACCCCGGGCCACGCCCGGTGGGTGGCCCTGGGAGCTGTCGCCGCGGCGCTGGTCGCCGGCGCGGTGTTCATCGTGCGGTCCGGGCCGCCGTGGCCGGTGCCCGCCGCGACCGCGGCTGGCGTGGCCGTGGCACTGCTGCTCGCTGTCGTGGCGGTGGCCAGGGCGGTCGGTGACTCGCCGGCCGGGGTCTTGTTCGGCTACGCGGCGATTCCGTATGCGTTCCTGGCGGGGCTGCTCACGCCGGCCAGATCCTCGGCGCTCTCGCATCTGGGGGCCGTGGAGATGGTGTCGGCGCTGGCCGCGGTGGCGCTGGCCGCGGTGATCGCGGCCGCGGGGTCGGCGGAGGTGCCGCTGTTCTTCGGCCCGGTGATCGCGGGGCTGCTCGGGGTCCTCGGCGCCTGGCTCAGCTATGCCTTCGGCATCGGCCTCCCGGCAGCCGCCGCGTTGATGGCCGTCCTGATACTCGCCCTCACCCCGCTGATCCCCGCTGTCTCGTTCCGGATGGCGCGGATGACGCTGCCTGAGGTGCCGCGGCACGCCGATGACCTGAGACGGGACACGCTGACCATCGACGGTGCCGAGGTCTTCGACCGCACCGCGGCGGCCGACCGGTTCGTGACCGGCTCCGCGTCAGGCATCGGCCTGGTGGCGGGCTTCGCCGAGGTCGTGCTCGCCTTCACCCGGGGCTGGCTCGGCATGACCGCCTGCGTCGTGCTCGCCTGCGTGCTGCTGCTGCGGTCGAGGCTCTTCCAGGGCCTCGCCCAGCGGCTCTGGCTGCTGATCCCCGGCTTCGGCGGCCTGATACTGCTCGCGGCGGGCGCGATCCACGGGTCCTCCCAGGCGAGGCACCTGGCGCTCGAGCTCGGGCCCCTCGTCGCCGGGTCGGCACTCGTCGCCGTCATCGGCCTGTGGCTGCCGGGCCGCCGCCCGTCGCCGTTCTGGGGCCGCATGGCCGACATCGCAGACACCCTGCTCAACGTCGGCCTGTTCCCGCTGGCGCTCGGCCTCGCCGGGGCCTTCGGCAAGGCCCGCGGGCTGGGCTGACGGAAGGCCCAGGCGCCATGACCATGCAGAGCCGCAGGGACCTTTTCCAGGCCCACCGTCTGATGACCCAGCGGGCCGCGCTGGCGCTGCTGCGCGGCGAGCCCGACGTCCCGGATCAGCCCCTGCGCCGCCTGAACGTGGCGGTGTTCTCCGGCGTCTTCGTCGCCGTGATCGTCACCGGGCTGTTCTTCATCCTCGGCCTGCTCGGCCACGGCAGTTCCTCGATCTCGAACACGCCCGGCATGCTGGTCATCGACAAGCAGACCGGCACCCCGTTCGTGTTCTGCGAGGGCGGCAAGCTCTGCCCGGTGGTGAACTACGCCTCGGCCCGGCTCGCGCTCGGGAACTCGCCGCTGAACCAGCAGACCGTGAGCCAGTCCGCGCTTACGAAGTTCGCCCGCGGGCCAGAAATCGGCATTCCCGGGCTGCCGGAGCCGCTGCCCACGTCCAGCCTGATGGTCCGGCAGCCCTGGTCGGTGTGCGCGCAGACCACCACCAGCCCATTCGGCACGAAGACCAGCACCGCCCTGGTCGGCGGCACCGGCGTGGGCGGCCGGCCGCTAGGAAGCGACGCCCTTCTGGTCACGGCGCAGAAACAGGACTGGGTGATCTGGAACGGCCAGCGCATGGCGGTCCAGCCGAACATGATCCAGGCATTGCGGACCCCGTCGGCACCGGTCGTGACGTCGTTGTCGGTGCCGCTGGTCTGGCTCGACGCCCTGCCCCAGGGGCCGGCCTTCTCCGCGCCCGTGATCGCCGGCAAGGGCACGCCCGTGGCTGGCCCGGCCGGCGGGTCCGTGCAAGTCGGTCAGGTATACCAGGTGAGCTCGCCCGGTGGCACGCAGTACGACGTCATGCTGCGCGGCGGCCTCGCCGCGATCTCGCCGATGCAGGCGTCGCTGCTGGAATCCGAGCCGGGCGCGCCGCCGAAGGCCACGCTCACGCCGGGGCAGGCCGCCAGTCATCAGTCGTCCGTGCAGGTGCCGCGCGGCGGCCTGCCGACCAGCGTTCCCGCCGTCGTGACGCCCGCCGCGTCCGCGCCGCTGTGCATGGTCTACTCGGGCGGTGGCACCGCCGTCACCGGGACCGCCCTCACCGGCCAGGTCGAGACCGGCGGCACGGTGCCGTCGGGCGGCGTGGCGACCGGTGTGCCCGCCGACGTCGGTCAGGTAACGCTCCCGCCCGGTGCCGGGGCGCTGGTGGCGGCCGATCCGGGAACCGGCTCGGACAGCGGCGTGGTCAGCTACTTCCTGATCGCCGACGGCCGCCGGTATGCCCTCGCGAGCACGGGCGTGATCGGCATGCTGGGTTACAGCCAGTCGCAGGCCGTGCTGCTGCCAGCGGGCGTGGTGGAGCGGATCCCGCCGGGTCCGGCGCTCGACCCGTCCCTCGCCGACAGGCCGGTGTCGCCCGGCGGGTAAGGAGCTCGCCGACAGGCCGGTGTCGCCCGGCGGGTAAAGATTCGGTGACGCGCCCCGTGCTGCATTACGGGAATGGCGAAAAACCGCAAGTCAGAAGCGCTCCGACCGGGCCCCACCTTTGGCCGTGTGAGGATCACGCAGCGTAGTCCACTGTCCTGGTTGACACCATTGTCCGACTTAGCTTGAATTAGCCGTGTTCCCTTGAACCAGGCGGCCTTCGGCTGCGTGGTGGGGAGTAACGGGGCAAGGGAGGGCTGCGGCAACTCCGCCCCGGACGAGCAAGATCATCCAAGCGTAGGGGCGCGGATGACCAGACGTCACGGACAGGAGGTGCGGCAGTGGCCGGCGTGAGTGCACACGATTCGCAACTGATGGCCCAGGCTGCGACGCAGGTGGATTCGGCGGTATCGCAGATCCGGAGCCTGCAGAGCCAGCTCGCCAGCGCGCACGAGAGCATGCAGGGTGGCTGGAAGGGGCCGGCGGCCTCGACGTTCACCAGCGCGTTCAACGAGTTCAACGTCGACTTTCAGAAGGTGATCACGGCCCTGGACAACCTGGGCGCGAAGCTGCGCCAGTCGGGCGTGAACTACACCACGGTCGAGACCGCGAACCAGGGCTCGGCAAACAAGATCATCAGCGCGCTGAGCTGAGCGAGGAGACGCACAATGAGTGACTTCGTACTTGCCAACTTTGGCAGCCTGAGCGAGGGAGAGGCTGCCTTTGCCCAGGCGTACAACGGGCTGAGCAGCACGGTCAGCAACCTGCAGGCGCAGCTCCAGGGCAGCCTGAACGACTGGCAGGGCTCTGCGCAGGCCGCGTACCACGAGGCCCAGACGATCTGGAACAACGCGATGGCGGACATGGGCCAGGTCATCACCGCGATGAGCACGGTGATCAGCGAGGCCAACGTCAACTACCAGGGCGCGGAGCGCAGCAACGCGTCAATGTTCTGACCGACGCGTTTTAGCCGAGGCGGACGCGATGCCGTGCCGGATGGATCGCGGCGCGGCACGCCGTTCGCCCTGGCGGCCCATAGATGACGGATACAGGCAGCGGAGGCTTGGATGGGCGCGATCGCCGACGTGATGGCCCTCGAGGATCAGGAAAAGCTCGACCAGCAGGCGGCGGCCGCCGCCGCCCCGCCGAAGGACCCGGTGAAGGTCGATGGCTTTCATATGCCGAAGATGCCAGCGTCGGCCTTTCCCAAGGGGCTGAAGGCCAGCGGGGAGTTCCGCGTCGACCCCGGCCAGCTCACCTCCGTCAAATCCCAGATGGTCGGCGACCTGCCCGGCCTGATAAACATGCTGTCCCAGCTCACCAGCTACGGCGCCATGGGCTCGGCGATCGGCGGCTGGGAAACGGCGGATGGGTTCGGCAGCAATGCCCTCAACGCGTATGAGGCGCTCACGCAGTTCATCCAGGCGCTGAATACCGCCTACGACATGGTGGCCACCAACGTCGGCAAGGCGGCGCTCAACTACACCGATGCCGACGACGCCACGCAGAGCTCGGCGAGCAGTGTTGGCGCGGAGGCGACCGGCTGACCGCCGCGGCGACGGCCCGAGAAAGAGGAACCGCATCATGCGAGTGGAAGACGGCGGCGGGTTCGGCACCATCCAGGGCAACTCGTTCGCGATAAAGCAGTCACCGGTCGCGCCGACCTCGGTCAGCGGGCTCACCGCGTCCGACATCGAGCAGATGTTCTCGTTCCTTCCCGAAGGCGGCCTGGTGCTGCAGTCGGGTCAGGCTCACACGGCCGCGAGCCAGGTGCTGTCGCAGATCGCGGACGCTCTCGTCAAGCACGTGCAGGTGCTCAGCGAGAACTGGGGCGGCACGGCCGCGCAGACCGCTGTGACCAATTTCCAGCAGTTGCACGAGACGGCCACCGGGCTCGCGCAGGCCAGCGCCCAGACCGGTGCGGTTCTGACCTGGCTGGGCCAGATCATCCCCGCTTACAAGAGCTACACGGCGCCCGAGAAGAGCACTCCCGCGGGAAACAAGGCCGCGCAGGCGGCCTTGCAGCAGTTCAACGAGAACCTGGTCGAGGCCAACAGCAACCTGCCGTCCACGATCACCAAGAACCTGCCGAACGACACCCTGGGCAAGCAGGTGTCGACGATCTCCGGCCCGGCAGGCGGCGTGGCCGCAGGAGCCGCGGCCGCCGCCGCGAGCCCCGGTGGCGCACCGGGCGGCGTCAGCCCGG
>JASHQP010000777.1 GCA_030039095.1 Streptosporangiaceae bacterium | reverse complement strand
GCCCCCGGCGGGTGCTGGCAATTTTCAAGACGGAACGTTAATTTGCCAGGTGCTGCCTGAGGATTGCTGGTGGGGGGAAGGTGTGCACGGTGGCGGAGGCCCGGTTACGCGTCATTACAGGTCAGGTTGTCCCGGCTGAGGTTCCCGACGACCCGCTGGTCTTCCAGGCCGAGTGCGTCGGGGCGTTCACCAGGTCGTGGACTGCCCGGGGGTTCGCGGCCTCGACGATCAGCACTGATGCCGGCCTGCTGGACCGGATGCTCGCGGCGTTAGGCCGGCCGGCGTGGGAGGCCACCCCCGAGGATGTGGACCGGGTGGTCGGCGACCTGGCGGCCGCTGGCCGGGCCGCGTCGACGCGGCGTAACTATCTGCAGGTGTTCCGCAGCTTCTGCCGCTTCCTGGAAGTCCGCAAGGCCGCGCAGATCGAGGCGGCGTTCGGGGTGCGGCTGGCCTGTCCGGTGGATGAGTTCAACTCTGCCCGGCATGTCAGCGACGACTCTGTGGCTGAGCTGCCGCCGCCGTCGCCGGAGCGGGTTAGCGAGTTCTTCGCGTTCTTGAAGGAGCGGATCGCCACCGCCCGCAAGTACGCGCCCGCGGCCCGGGACTACGCGCTGTTCCGCACCTTGTATCACGCCGGGACCCGGTGCGAGGAAGCGGTACTGCTCGACATCGGCGACGCGCATTTCGGCCGGGGGCCGTTCGGCAAGCTGCATGTCCGGTTCGGCAAGGGAGCGCGCACGTCGGGGCCGCGTCCGCGGTGGGTGCCGATGCTCGATGACCTGGATGTGCTGCTGCGCTGGTACCTGGAGCAGGTCCGCGGCCGGTTCCCGGACTCGGCGGTGCTGTTTTGCGACGAGTCCGGCGGCCAGCTGTCACCGGGAACGGTCCGCAACCGGCTGCGGCACCTGATGCAGACCGAGGGCCTGCCCGAAGCGGAGTGGTTTACCCCGCACGCACTGCGCCGGGCGTGCGCAACCCACAACTACGAGCGCGGCATGGACCTGGTCGCGATCCAGCAGATGCTCGGTCACTGGGCGGTGGCCTCCACGATGCGGTACGTCCGGCCGTCGGAAACGTTCATCGAGGATGCCTACCGCAAGGCCGTGTCCGCCGCGCTGGGCGAGCTAGCCGAAGGAGACTGAGCATGCGGATCACCTGGAAGCTGCGGATGGCCGCCGCGCAGCGGGAGGTCTGGACCGGCACTCAGTTGCGCCGGCTGCTGGCCGAGCGGGCCGGGCTGGAACTGTCGTCTGCGTCAGTGTCGGCGCTGTTCACCCAGCAGCCATCGCAGGTCAAGCTGTCCACGCTGGCGGCGCTGTGCACCGCGCTGCAATGCAGCCCGGACGACCTGTTCGACGTCGATATAACCCCTGTGGAGCAGCCCGCGGTGCCTGGCCCGCCGCGCCGCGCGGCGGCAGTCGGCGAGGTGCGGACGGCGCAGGGCCGCCCGATGCCGCCGATCTGAGCGGCAGCTCGCCGCGATGACGATTACCTACGGCCTGTGCGCCCGCTGCGGCCGCCCGGTCGGTGTCGCCGGCCGCCAGCACTGCGCCCGCTGCCACTACGCCATGGCGCACCGCCCAGACAAGCAGCCGTGCCCAGGCTGCGGCAAGGACAAGACCCTTGACCAGGCGACCGGCCGGTGCGTGCTGTGCTCGCGTACCTGCGCCCGCTGCGGCCACAAGATCGGCCGGACCGGCCGGACGCTGTGCGGTGAATGCTCCCGGCGGGAACGCCGGCGGCAAGCCTGGCAGCTGTGCCCGCGGTGCGGGAAACCGGGCCGGATCCGCGCCGGAACCGGCTGGTGCGGGCACTGCTCGCACCCAGGCCGGCCGCCTGCCCCGGATGCTGCGTGCAGCGGCTGCGGCACCGTCACGCACCTCACCGGCGCCGGGCTGTGCCCGCGCTGCTATCCCAGGTCCCCGCACCGCATCGCCGTCCGGGCCGCGAACCTGGCCAGCGCGCTCAGCGCTCCGCCGCCATGGCTGCCGGGCTTCGCCGCCTACCTGGCCCCGCGTCACCACGCCGACCGTGCCTGCCAGATGATCACCGTGCTGGGCCGGCTGCTGCGTGATGGCGAGCCCGCGCACCCGCAGGCACTGCTGGACCGCGCAGCGCATGCCAGCATCCCGCTGGCCCGCGCGCTGGAAGACTTCTTCACCCGCCAGGGCCTGGCCCTGCCGCGCGGCCACGACGAGCAGCGCGCGGCTGCCCGGCGCCAGCGGCGGCTGCAGGCAATCCCTTCGGCGCTGCACCCGGCAGCACAAGCGTTCGCCGAGCATGAGCTGAACGGGCGTGCCCGGGCCCGCAGCGCCGGGACCCGGCCGCGCCAGCACGAAACCATCGAGGCTCACCTGACCGTGGTCCGTGACCTGGCGATGTTCTTGTCGGCCACGACAGCGATCACGGACTGGGCGACCGTCAGCGCCGGCGATGTCGAGACGTTCCTGGCCACCCAGCCCGCGCGCGCAGCGCACCGGCTCGCCGCTCTGCGCCGGTTCTTCGCCTTCGCTGCCCGCCGCCGGCTCATCCTGGCCAGCCCCGTCACCGGAATGAAGATCCGCCAGCCCTACGGATTCCGCGGCCCGGCGCTGACC
>JASHQP010000776.1 GCA_030039095.1 Streptosporangiaceae bacterium | reverse complement strand
CGATGACGGCCTGGGCCTGCCCGGGCGTGGACTGGCCACCGATGACGCTCGTGCCCAGGCCGGCGGACATGGCAAGCAAGCTGAAGGCTTCCAGGTCTGGGTCCAGGCAGGCGGGCGCGTCGCCGGCGGCCTGGGCAGTTCGCAGCTGGGCGGCGACCACGTCGATCACGACGGTTGAGTTCCGGGTCAGGGGGCCGATCGCCAGCGCCGGGTCGGTCAGCGAGAGCGCGAAGTAGGCCGTGTACAGGACGGTAAAAGTGCGCCGCTCGTCATCGGCGGGCAGGCCCTCGGTCAGGATGGCGGCGATGACGTCGCGCGGGCTGACCGGGCCGCCCGTCTCCTCGAGCTTGCTGATCCGAGCCATGGCCCGCTCGCTGAACCGGGCTGCGAGCTGCTGCATGGCGTAGAGGAGGAGCTCTTCCTTCGTGCCGAAGTAGTACTGGACCAGCCGCAGGGACACGTCGGCTTCGGCTGCCACCTCGCGCATCCCGGTGGCATGCAGCCCGTGCGTGGCGGCCGTCCGCAGCAGCGCCTCCGCGATCTGCCGCCGCCGTTCCTCGTGGTCGACGCGCTTCGGCACCCGCCCACCGTACCCTGGCGCATCCGCGTCCCATCTTTATGATACTCTCGTATCATAAAGATGGGACAGGCTCATCCGCGAGGAGGCGGGACATGCTCGGGATCAAGCGCATCACCGGCGCAGCCGGCCTGGCAGCCGAGGGCGAGCCGGGATCGTGGGTGAGCGACGCGGCCCGGGAGAAGTTCATGGCCGCGTACGAGCGGACCTTCGCACTGTGGCCGCAGCCCTGCGAGGAATTCGATATCGAGACCGCGACCGCGACCACGCGGGTGCACGCCTACCGTCCGCATCCCGGCGGGGACCCGATCGTGCCGCTCACCGGCGCCGGGGGCAACGCAGCCGCCTGGTTTCCGCACGTGGCGGCCCTCGGCAAGGATGGCCCGGTCTACGGGATCGATATGCCGGGCGACGCGAACCCCAGCGTCCCGCGCGCGCTGATGACGCCCCCGGACGCGTGCGCGGCCTGGCTGGACGAGCTCCTGGGCAAGCTCAGTGACCGCCCGGCGCACCTGGTTGGCTTCTCCTACGGCGGCTGGGTCGCCATGAACCAGGGGATCCGCGCGCCCGGCCGGATTGCCTCCATCACGCTGCTCGACCCAGCCGGGCTCACCGAGCTCGACGCCCGCTTCTGGCTGTGGCTGTCCATCAGCGGCCTGGCGACCCTGACCCCGATGCCGCTGCGCCGCCACCTCGCCCGGTGGCTGGACAGCCCCGCCATGCTGCAGCCCGAGCTCATGACGCTCATGTGGGCCGCCATTCGCGGCTACCACGCCGAGCCCAAGTTCCCCGGCGTCCTCACCGACGGCGAACTCCGGGCGATCGGCGTGCCGGTCCTGCTGATCACCGGAGCGCGCAGCGCCATGCTCAGCCCGGCGGAGGCCCGCGCCCGGGGAAGCCTCATGCCGCACGCGCAGGTCGCCATCGTCCCCGGCAGCCACGGCGGCTTCAGCCGGATCGATGAACTGAACGACCGGATGACCGCCTTCATCAAGGCCCACGCAGCCGGCGAGGAACTGACCGGCCTGACCCCGGCCCGTCCCGCTGGGAGCTGACAGCCGGGGCCCGGCCCCGCGGGCGCCTCGCGTCAGCGGAGCCAGGCGCCGAGCAGCGGCGTCAGCAGGTCCTTGTTGTATTCCGGAGCACCCGAGGAATACGGATGGTCGTTGTTCCAGGCGACGAGCGGGACGCTCGCTTCGTGCTGGCTGCCGTGCGAGCGGTATCCGGGCGGGAGCGTCTGGGATTCCTGGCCTTCCGGCAGGTCACCGAAGACCGTGGACGCGTCGCCGAGCACGGCCAGGTCGCCGATGCGGCCGGGGTGCAGGTGGAACATGTCCGCGGCCTCGCCGCGGGTCAGGACCGTCTCGACGCCGCCCAGCCCGCGCAGGACCGAGGCCACCGCGTTCTCGTCGGCCGCGCGGTTGAGCCACACCCAGGCCGTTCCGCCGAAGGTCCGGTGGTGCCGCACGTAGCGGTCCTTTTCCGCTGACAGCGCCAGGCGGACGGGCCGGTCGCGGCCGGCCATGACCTGGTTCAGGTCGTAGACCAGGTCCTTGCCGTTCATGCCGTGGTCGGCGGTGGCGAAGAACGCCGCGCCGGGCGCGGCCTCGATGGCCGCGCCGATCAGCTCGTCCAGGAGCCGCAGGTGGCTGGAGGACCGGGGGTCACCCGGAGCCCACGCGTGCATGGGAAAGTCGGTGGTGTGCACGTACAGCAGGTCAAGGTCGGGCCGGGTCTGGAGGAGGTCGGCGGCGACCTGCCACAGCCAGTGGTTGATCTCGGCCGAGTAGATGCCCGGCGGCGCACCGTGCCGTGCCGCCAGGCCGGGCGGGGGCTCCTCCGCGGCGATCACGAGCGCCACCCCGCCGCCGAGCAGGCTGGCCGTCTTCTTCTTGGCGGTCAGCAGGGCCGCTTTGCCGCCCGCCGCCGTCACCCGGGCCAGCAGGGTGGGCACAAGGAGAAACCTCGAGTCCTCCATGTACCCCTGCTCACCGGAGGCACGGTCGAAGTAGTAATTGCCGGTGATGCCGTGCTCGGCCGGCCAGGCGGCACAGCTGATGCCCGCGTTGTTGACGTTGGTCACGGTCGGCATGACCGCCTGGACAACGCGCGAAGTGCCGTCGGCTGCGAGCCGCCCGAGAACCGGCATCGTCTCCGCCGAGACGTACGCCGGGTCCAGGCCGTCGATCATGGCGACGACGGCACGCTGGCGGGCAGGCATCACGCCCCTCGTCAGCCGGGCACGTCTATCTGAACGCGGGCGATGTCCTGGCAGATCTTCGCGAAGATCTCGCGGCGCAGCCGGTTGTGCTCCTCGTCCGCGTCGTAGACGCGGTACGAATCGGCGTCTGCCCAGTCATTCGTGATCGCGAAATTCCAGCCGCCGTCGCGCAGCCCCAGGTCGTGTCCCACGTTCATCGCGAGCATTCCCGGAAACCGGAGCGCGGCGATTCCCGCCAGCCCCTCTTCCAGCAGCGCGGCGTCCGCCGCCTGCTGAGCCGGATCATCGGGCTGGCGCAGCCGCCCGACCACGACGTTGCGGATCACGGGTGCTCGCCCCCCTCGTCGATGGGTTCGAGGAACTCCAGCCTGTTGCCGAGCGGGTCCTCGCTGTAGAAGCGGCGCATGCCTGGGTAATCCTCATCGAAGTACACAGGGGAGTGCGCGGCGCGGAGCCGGCCGGCCCAGGCGTCCAGGTTACGGACCAGCAGGCCCGGATGCGCCTTGCGGGCCGGGCGGAAGTCCTGCTCCACGCCGAGGTGCAGTTCGATGCCGTCCCCGCGGAACCAGCAGCCGCCGCGGGCGGCCAGCACCGGCGGCTTGGCCAGTTCCTGCATGCCCAGCACTCCGCCGTAGAACTCACGCAGCGTGTCCTCACAGCCGGGCGGGCAGGCCAGCTGGACGTGATGGATCACCCGGGGCTCCCAAAGTTATCTTGACATCAAGCTATATCTGCGATCCTACGGCACCGGCACCGCCCGGGGGAAGTGGCGCGGGCGCCGGGACTCGGCCCGCCGCCCGCAGATTTCGCCATAGCTTCTTCAGATCGTCGCGTTATCGGGGAGCTTTTGTCCGCCTTTGCGGCCTACCATTATGGGATGTTTTCGCGCCGTAAGTTCCTGCAGATCGCGGCCGCCTCGTCCGGCCTCGCCATCACCGGCACCGACCTGCTCAACCAGGCCGTTGCCAATGCGTCACCCGCGGTTCGCGCCAACGGCTCGCAGGGCATCCGTCACATCGTCGTCCTGATGATGGAGAATCGCTCGTTCGACCACTTCCTGGGCTGGCTGCCGGGTGCCGACGGCCAGCACGACCTCACGTACCTGTCGGCGGTGGACGGCAACACGTACCCGAACTACCCGCTGGCGCCCGACTTCCAGGGCTGCGGGTACAGCGACCCGGACCACAGCTGGGAAGGCTGGCTCGTCGAGTACAACTACGGCAAGATGAACGGCTTCCTTCAGCGGCCGGGGGAAATCGCCGATAACCCGGGCGTGATTCCCGCCGCGGCGAACACGTTCCCGATCGGGTACTACACCAACGTCCACCCCGGCGGGGCCCGCAAGGCAGCGCCCGACCTTCCGGTCACCGGAGCGCTCGCGGAGAGCTACACGACTCTGGACCGCTACTTCTGCGCGATCGCGGCCGAGACCTACCCGAACCGCTTCTACCAGCACGCGGCGCAGACCGACCGGGACCACAACTCGTTCGTGCCGTCGACGCTGCCGACGATCTGGGATCAGCTCTCCCCGATCCCGAACTCCAGCGGCATCCCCACCGGCGGCTACTACTACCAGGACGCGCCGTTCCTCGCCCTGTGGGCCAGCCCGGGAATCGAGCCCGGCGCGACATTCAAATACCAGGCGTTCATGCACCCGTTCTCCGACGCCAATGCGTCCACCGCCGCGCTGTCCTCCGGGACGTCGTTCGTGGACGCCTGCCGCAACGGCACGCTGCCGAACGTGAGCTACATCGACCCGGCCTTTTACAACGAGACGACCGGGACGTCGGGCGACGACCACCCGCAGGGCGACATCCGGCTCGGCGAGCGGTTCATCGCCGACGCCTACCACGCGGTCGCCGACAACGGCCTTCTCGACGACACGGTCTTCATCGTGACGTTCGACGAGTGGGGAGGTTTCTACGACCACGTGCCACCGCCGCAGGTCATCGACGACACCAGCCCGGCGGACGTCATGCACGCCGGTGACAGCAGCACACCGACCGACGGCCAGCTCTACCCCAACTACCGTCAGCTTGGCTTCCGCGTCCCCGGGATCGTGGTGACCAACCTGGCCCTGCCGCACCGGGTCGTGCACGACGGCCCGTTCGAGCACTGTTCGAGTCTCGCGCTGATCGAGTCGACCTTCGGCCTCAGCCCGCTGACCGCCCGGGACCGGCACGCCAGGAACCTGCGGGACGTCCTGCTCCCCCACCCGGTGCCCGAGCGCTACGCGGTGCCGCCGTCACAGATCCCGACGAGCTCGGACGTGATCGGCCCGGCGATCAGCGCGCCGTCGGAGTCGCTGCTGCAGGTGCTCGAGGGCACCGCGTCCTTCGACCCCGCCGACATCTGCTCGGCCGACAGCGTGCAGTCGGTGTCCCCGGAGCCGGTGAACTACCCGCCGCTACCCCAGTCCTTCGGCGGGAACCCCGCCATGACCGGGACGTCCGGCATGGACGACCTGTTCCGCAGCTACCGCGGGAAGGGCCTCTAGCGAGGCCGCCCGGGCGAGCAGGTCGTAGCTGGCGATCCGGTCGGCGTGCCCGAACGTGCTGGTGGTGACCATCAGCTCGTCGGCGCCGGTGGTCGCGATCAGCCGGGCCAGCGACCCGGTCACCGCGGCGGGGTCGCCGACGACGTGGGACGCGGTCGCCTCGGCGATCACGTCCTGCTCGGCCGCCGAGTAAGCGCGCCGCGCGGCCTCGTCCGGGCTCGGCAGCGTGGACGGGCGCCCGGCGCGAAGACGCAGCGCGGACAGGCGCGACGAGCCGTGCAGCCACCGCGCAGCCGCGCTGTCCTGCGCGCACAGCACGGACACGCTGATGAGGCAGTACGGCTCCGCCAGCCGGGCCGACGGCGTGAAGGCCCGGCGGTACAGCGCGAGCGCGGGCCGCGCGTTCGCCGGGCTGAAGTGGTACGCGAACGCGAACGGCAGGCCGAGCTCTCCCGCCAGCTCGGCGCTGTAACCGGTGGACCCGAGCAGCCACACGTCGGGCTCGTTGCCTTCCGCGGGGATCGCGCGGATCTGGCCGGCCGAGCCGTCAGCCCCGGCGCGGTCGGCGAAGTAGCCCCGCAGCTCCCCGAGCTGGGCGGCGAAGTCCCCGGGCGCCAGCCCGTCGGCGCCGCGCCGCAGCGCCCGCGCGGTCGCCTTGTCCGTGCCGGGAGCCCGCCCGATCCCCAGGTCGATCCGCCCCGGATGCATCGCCTCGAGCGTCCCGAACTGCTCCGCCACGGTCAGCGGCGCGTGGTTCGGCAGCATCACGCCGCCCGAGCCGACCCTGATCTTCGACGTGGCCGACGCGATGCGGCCCGCGAGCACCGCCGGCGCCGCGCTGGCGATGCCCGGCATGTTGTGGTGCTCGGCGACCCAGTACCGCCGCATCCCCCACCGCTCGGCGTGCTGCGCCAGGTCGACGCTCCGGCGCAGCGCCTCGGCGGCCGGTTCCCCGGCCGGCACCGGGCACAGGTCGAGCACGGACAGGGGAACGGGGAGCCGGCCGCTCACGCACGAAACACTGCCAGAGCGGGCATACCGGCGGCAACCGCCGTCCACCCCAATCTCTTGACATCAAGATTTAGCGCGCCAATAATAGCTTGACATCGAGATACTTATACGAAGGGCCGGAACGGGCCGCCGGGGCGCGGCCGGGCAGGAGACGGGCATGTGGGATCCGGGTCAGTACCAGCACTTCGGTGACGAGCGATCGCGGCCGTTCCTCGACCTCCTCGCGCGCGTGGCCGCCGCGGATCCTCGCCAGGTGGCCGACCTCGGCTGCGGCCCCGGAACGCTGACCGCCACGCTGGCCGGCCGGTGGCCGCACGCGGTCGTCCGCGGCATCGACAGCTCGCCCGAGATGATCGAGGCGGCGCGGGCCCTGCCCGCCGCGGCCGAGGGGCGGCTCAGCTTCGCCCTCGGCGACGTCAGGGACTGGCGGCCCGGCGGGCGAGTGGACGTGATCGTGTCCAACGCCGTGCTGCAGTGGGTGCCCGACCACCTGGCCGTGGTGGCCCGGTGGGCCGGCTTCCTGGGGCCGGGCGGCTGGCTGGCGTTCCAGGTCCCCGGCAACTTCGGCCAGCCCAGTCACGCGGCCCTGCGTGAGATGGCCCGCGGCGATCGCTGGCGCGACCTGCTGGCCGGCGTCCCGCTGAACCGGCAGGCGGGAGACCCGGCCGAGTACCTGGACCTGCTGGCCCGGGCCGGCCTCGAGGTCGACGCGTGGGAGACCACGTACCTGCACGTGCTGCGCGGCAAGGACCCGGTTCTCGACTGGTACAAGGGCACCGGGCTCCGCCCGGTGCTCGCCGCCCTGCAGCCGGACCAGGCGGCGGAGTTCCTCGACGAGTACCGCGCCCGGATGGCCGCGGCCTACCCGCCCGCCCCCTATGGCACGGTTCTCCCGTTCCGCCGCGTTTTCGTCGCCGCCACCCGCCCCACCGCCCCTAAGCAGGGTTAGCGGGGAACCCTCTCAGCGCATACAGCTGACGCGTTTCCCCGTACTGACTGGATTCCCCGCTAGCCGCGGAAGTGGTCGATGATGCGGCTGGCGTAGTAGGACTGCCATGGCTCTTCGGCGCCCTCGGCCGCGTACCGCTTGCCGAGGCTCACCAGCAGGTAGACCAGCTCGCTGCGGACGGGCCTGGTGCCGAGCAGGGCCGGCAGCTCGGAGAGCTCGATCAGCCACCAGGCATACCAGGACGCCCAGTCGTCGTCGGCTCCCTGCACGATCCGGTACACCCGATGGTGCGTCTCGCCTGCCTCGGTCAGCAGACCGGCGACCTGCTCCAGCGTAGACGCCATCTCTCCCCCATTCTGGCTGGCTGCTACGGGTCGGTCATGACCGTGACCCAACGCTAGCCCTCACATCGCGGAAACCCAGCCAGCGCATGCCCGCGCACACGTGCGCCGCTCCGGGTGCGCACCTGCTTTTTCTGGTCAGCGCCCCCGCGCCAACGTACGATCTTGGCCATGAATCCGCTGTCGGGCGTACTCGGCGAGGCATGGAGCATGTACAAGGCGCACGCCTGGCACTTGCTCGCGATCGCCTTCATCATCTACGTGGCCGCGGCCATCGTCGCGGGCTTGCTCTCGCTGGCCGGGGTCTTCGGGTCGCTGCTCGGCTCCATTGTCGAGCTGTTCGCGGCCTTCCTGCTGCAGGCCACGCTCGTCAAGGCCGTCCAGGACGTGCGGGACGGGCGCGCCGACCTGTCGATCGGGGAGACCGTGTCCGCGGCCACCCCTTACATCTGGGCGGTTGCCGGGGCGTCCATCCTGGCCGGCATCGGGATCACGATCGGGCTCATCCTGATCATCGTCCCGGGCCTGTGGCTGATCACGATCTGGGCGGTGATCATCCCGGTCATCGTCATCGAGCGGAGCGGGGCGCTCTCGTCGTTCGGGCGCAGCAGGCAGCTCGTCCGCGGCCATGGCTGGCACGTCTTCGGCACGCTGGTGCTGGTGTTCATCATCCTGATCGTGGTGGACATCATCATCGGGATCATCTTCGCGGCGCTGCCGATCGTGCTGAGCCGCGGGCTCGGCACGGTGATCTCCGGAACACTGGTCGCGCCGTTCCTTGCCCTGGTCGTGACCCTGATCTACTACCGGCTGGTCGGCGCGATCGGCCCGGGCCCGTCGGTTCAGCAAGGGTACGGGCAGGGTCCCGGGCCGGTCGCATAGCCAGCGGCCGGGTCAGCCGGCCACCGGCTCAGTCCTCGGCCGGCTGGAGACGTAATGTCCGACGTCGGCGCTCGGCTGCTCCATCGGGGCCAGGTAGCCGGCCGTGAACATCCGTGAGCGCATCCCGTCCTGCACCAGCTCGCAGATCGCCCAGTCCTGCTTGTTCACGAGATCCCAGAACGCGACGGCATCCCCCGGGTCGAAGTCCGCACGCGCGAGCTCGTCGGGATGGAAGAGGAAGTCGCAGACCACTGTCGTGTGCCCGGCGTCGTGTGGCCACACCGTGAACGCCGCGACGTGGTCGGCGGACAGGCTCAGCATCAGGTTGGGCAGCACGAGCTCGCCCACGTGCCGCGTTCGGGCCCGGTCGGAGAGTCCGGGGAACGGAGCGCGGGTGGTCGTGCCGGACAGCGTGAACGTGTAGGCACCGTCGCGGTGCGGGATGCCGGCGTCCCAGTCGAGGTCGCCGCCGCCGCGCCGGAACGCCGGCACGAGCTCGCACAGCTCCGGGTGGACGGGACCGCAGTGGTAGCACTCGTTGTAGTTCTCCAGGATCACCTTCCAGTTCGCGGCGACCCGGTAGACCAGCCGGTGCCCGGTGCGAAGCTGTTCCAGCGGGTACTCGGCGAGCCGGCCGTCCGCCCCGTTCAGCTGGTCCTGCAGCGGCGCCCCGGCGGTGGCCAGGCGCGCGAACACGAAGCCGCCCCAGGTGGCGACGCCGACCGG
>JASHQP010000073.1 GCA_030039095.1 Streptosporangiaceae bacterium | reverse complement strand
GGCGCGGCGGCCAGTACGCTCGCCGCCGGCGTGGCGCTGTGGGCCTGCCTGGTGCTCGGGGTGGCGGGGGTGTCCTCGGGCGCGATGGCCGGTGTGGCGCTCGCCGTGCTCGCACTGCTCCCGCTGGCCGTCCACGACGTCGTCAGGGACCTGGCCCCGGCGGCGCAGGAGATCCCCCGGCTGCGCAGCGCCGCCGCGCGAGTGGCCGACGTCATGGGCAGGCCCGACCCGGTCCGCGAGCCGGCCATCCCGGCACCGCTGCCCGCACCGCCCTACGACATCACCGTGTCCGGGCTGATCGCCCGCTGGGAGCCGGACGGCCCGGACGTGCTGCGCGGAGCGAACCTCGGCCTGCCCGCCGGGTCTCGCGTCGCGGTGACCGGGCCGAGCGGGTCGGGCAAGACCACGCTCGCCATGGTGCTGCTGCGCTTCCTCGACCCGGCCGCGGGGACGGTGACCCTGGGCGGCACCGACATCACCGCGCTGGACTCCGATCAGGTGCGGTCGGTGATCGGCCTGTGCGCCCAGGACGCGCACATCTTCGACTCGACGCTGCGCGAGAACCTCCGGCTGGCCCGGCCGGAGGCCAGCGACGCCGACCTGGCCGGGGCGCTGAGCCGCGCCCGCCTTGACGACTGGGTGGCCAGCCTGCCGGATGGCCTGGACACCCAGGTCGGCGAGCACGGGGCCCGGCTGTCGGGCGGCCAGCGGCAGCGGCTGGCCCTGGCCCGGGTGCTGCTCGCCGACTTCCCGGTGGTGATGCTCGACGAGCCCGCCGAGCACCTCGACGAGCAGACGGCGCAGGCACTGACCCGCGACCTGCTGACCGCCACCGCAGGACGCACCGTGCTGCTCATCACCCACCGCCCGGTCGCCGGCGGAGACGTCGACGAAGTGCTCTGCCTCAGCGACGGCCGGCTCGAGCCGGCACGCCGGAGCGGGCCGTGGCGGGAGAGGGTCAGCGCAGCTTCCGCAGGAACGGGTCCTGGGGCTGGGCGGGCGTGATCCGGATCCTGGCGTCCACGGCGGACACGCCGTCCGGGCGGGCGATCACCGGGTTGAGGTCGAGCTCGGCGACCTCGGGAAGGTCGTCGGCCAGCCGCGACACGCGCAGCAGGGATTCCCTCAGCGCCTCCAGGTCGGCGGGCTGCGCGCCTCGGTAGCCGAGCAGGAGGGGCGCCGAGCGGACCGCGTGAATGAGCTCGTCGGCGTCGGCGTCGCTGAGCGGGGCGAGCCGCGCGGCGCGGTCGGCGAGCACGTCCGTGGCCACACCGCCCAGGCCGAAGACGACCAGCGGGCCGAAGACCGGTTCCTGCGCCACGCCGACGATGACCTCGGTTCCCCCGGTGATCATGGGCTGGATCAGCACCCGCGCGCGAGGGCCGAACGCGCCGCTCAGCTCGCGGTACGCGCGCCGGACGTCTGCCTCGGTACGCAGGTCGAGCCGCACGGCGCCCACGTCGGTCTTGTGCACCACACCGGGCACGTCGGCCTTGAGCACCACCGGGCCGCCGAGGCTGGCCGCGGCGCGGGCCGCGTCGTCGGCGCTGGTGACCGGAGAGAGGCTGGCCAGCGGGATGCCGTAGCAGGCCAGCAGTTCCGCCACCGGTTCCGGCGGCAGCCAGCCGCCATCGGGCGAGCCGTGCAGGAACGCCCGGACCAGCGCGCGAGCCTCGTCCTCCCGCACGTCACCCAGTTCCGGGATGTGACCGTGCGGCCGCGACCGCCAGGCGCCGTAGGTAGCCGCGCGAGCCAGCGCGCGAGCCGCGGACTCTGGGTAGGCGTACGAGGGGATGAGGTCCGGCCGTCCTGCGGTACCCGCCTCGTCGGCGTCGTCGGTGGCCCGGCGCAGCAGGCTCACGCCCTCGGCCTGGTCCAGCACGACCGCGGCCAGCGGCTTCGTCACGTCGGCCGCGCGGATCGCGGTGACGAGATGACCCGTCGCCGCGGTGGGCAGCGCGAGGACGAGGACCGCGTCCACACCCTCGTCGGCGGCGACGAGTTCCAGGCACCGCCGGAAGGTCGGTTCCGGCACGGCGGCGCCCGTGTCCACGGGGCCGTTGATGGCGGCGTCGTGCGGCACCAGCGCGCGCAGCCGGCGCCGGGTCTCCGCGCTCGTCTTGTGCACGGTCAGGCCGCACGAGGTGCAGGCGTCGGCGGCCAGCACCCCGGCGCCTCCGATGTTGGAGATCACCGCGACGTTGCGGCCCGCGGGCACCGGCTGGCTGGCGAGCAGCGCGGCGGCGTCGAGCAGTTCCCCGAGATCATCCATGGCGATGACACCGGCCTGCTCGAACAGGGCCTGGCGGGTGACCAGCGGCGTCGCCGCCGCCGCCGTGTGCGACGTCGCGGCCTGCTGGCCGGCCGCCGACCGGCCCGCCTGAACGGCGAGGACGGGCATGCGGGCGCCGAGACGCCGCGCGGTGCGGGCGAACTTACGCGGGTTGCCGAACGACTCGATGTACAGGACCGCGAGCTCGGTCGTGCCGTCCTGCTCCCACCACGTCAGCAGGTCGTTGCTCGAGACGTCGTATTTGTTCCCGACCGACGCGAACGAGGAGATTCCCAGCCCGAGCCGGGACAGGCGGTCGACGAGCGCGAAGCCTAGCCCGCCGGACTGCATCACCAGGCCCACCCGGCCGGGCGCCGGATGACGGGCGGCGAAGGTCGCGTCCAGGCCGATGCCGGGCACGGCGACGCCGAAGCAGTTCGGGCCCACGAGCCGCATGCCGTACCGGCGGCAGGCTGCCAGCAGGTCGGCGCCCTGGAGGGCGTCGAGACCGGACGTGATCACCACCATCGCCCTGACGCCGCGCCGGCCGCACTCATCGGCCACGGCCGGAACGGCGGCCGGCGGTACGGCGATCACGGCCAGGTCGGGTGCCTCGGGCAGGGTGGTGACCGACGGCAGGCAGGGCACGCCTTCCATGTGCACGGCGTGCGGGTTGACCGCGTAAACCTTTCCCCGGTATCCGCCGCTGACGATGTTGTGCAGGATCGCGCGGCCGACGGTTCCTGTGCGCCGGCTGGCACCGACGACCGCGACCGATCCCGGCTGGAACACGTGCCGCAAGCTGGCCACGTCCGCGTGACGTTCGCGCATGTCGACCGCCTCGTGATAGGGCTCCCAGTGCGGATCGCTGTCCCCGTGGGGCAGGTCGCAGACAAGGTCGACGACACCATGGTGGTACTGCCGCCGTGCCGTCAGCCCGGCGTGGGCCAGGACCTCGAGCATTTCGGCGTTCTCGGTGAGAACCGACGCGACGAACCGGCGGACGCCGCGCCGGCAGGCGGCCGACACCAGGTGCTCGAGCAGGAGCGTGCCGACGCCCCGCCCGTGCATGTCGTCGGACACGGCGAACGCGATCTCCGCGTCGGCGCCCTTGGTGATCTCGTAGGTGGCCACGCCGACGAGCTCGCGGCCCTCGAGCGCGAGAAGCGCGACGCGGTCCGGCGCCGCGGGGCGGCAGACCCTGGTCGCCTCGCGCTCCGCCGACAGCTTGCTGATGCCGAAGAACCGAAGGTAGGCGTTGTCCGGTGACATCGCCTCGTGCATGAGCCTGACCATGGTCAGGTCGCCCGGTGTGGCAGCGCGAATCTCGATCGTGGTGCCGTCGGCCAGCAGCGCGTAGGCGCTGGCGCCATCATCGGTGGCCGGCTCGCTGCCCAGCTCAGTATTCATTGCGCCTCCCAGTTCAACCATCGGGCGCAGCGCTTCCCCGCGGCATCGGCCGAAGGTCCCCCGTCGCAAGGGCGTTCGCCCTCGGCAACCCGCGGGTCACGCCCTGACGCGCCCAAGGTCCCGGCCAGGGCGGGCCGTACGTCCCGTTCCGGCTGGTCGTTGGACTCCGGTACCCGGCTGGCGGGTGCGCTCGGATGGGGCATTGGGAGGTGACCGCGGTGAAGGTGACAACGGTCAGGGACGTGATGACCAGCAGAGTGGTGGCTGTCCGGGAGAACGCGGATTTCAAGGAGATGGTCACCGTCATGCGCAGCCGCCGCATCAGCGCCTTCCCGGTGATCGACTCGTCGGACCGGGTGATCGGGGTGGTGTCCGAGGCGGATCTGCTGCCCAAGGAGACCGCCCGTGCGCTGCCGCAAGGAGCAATCCGGCTGGCGTGGCGGCCGAAGGACCGGTCCAAGGCCGCGGGCGTGACCGCCACCGAGGTGATGACCAGACCCGCGGTGACGACCCACGAGGACGCGCCGGTCTCCGAGGCCGCCCGGCTCATGCAGTCGCGCAAGGTCAAGCGGCTGCCCGTGGTGGATGACAACGGCCGACTCCGCGGCATCCTAACTCGGACCGACGTGCTCAGCGTCTTCGAGCGTCCCGACACCGAGATCTGGGATGAGGTCGTCAGGGACGTCATCACCGGGGAGTTCGGGCTCGATCCCGAGATGTTCGTGGTCACGGTGGCTTCCGGGATCGTGACCGTCACCGGGTCGGTGGACCGGCGTGCCGACGCGCTCAGCATGCTCGCCACGATCCGCCACCTCGAAGGGGTGATCGGCGTCCGCGACCGGCTCAGCTATCCGGCGGAGAGCTAGGGCCGGCCAGGGCCGGTCGCGGTGAGCCGCGTCCGCTGATCCTGGGATTCACCGGGCCACCGGGTAGCTGAGCTGGTCACGCACGGCAACGACGCCTTCGAGGTGGCGCACCGCGGTGACGATGCCGTGACCGGTATCGGCGGTCTCGGGCCTGCCCGTCAGGGTGACGACGCCGTCCTGCACGCTCACCGAGAACACGCTGGGGTCGACCAGGAACGTCCCGAGGATGATCTTGTCGAGAATCTCCCGGCGGATCTCTGCGTCGGCCCGGCCGAACACGCGGAGCACATCAGCCCGTGTGATCATCCCGATCAGCCGGCCGCCGTCAACGACGGGCAGGCAGCTGAGCTTATGGTCGTACATGACGTGAGCAGCGTGACTGACCAGGTCGAAAGCACCGATGGTTACCGCTGGCCGGCTCATGATGTCTCCCGCGGTCAGGCCCGCCGCCTTCTCCCGCTCGGCGTGGTGGCGCGGGCCGGCCAGCGGCCCGCGATGACCCTCATAGCCCGCCTCCAGTGCCTCCTTGGGCAGCAGGTCCGCCTCGGACACGACGCCGATGACGCTGTCGTCCGCGTCGAGGACCGGGAAGGCGGCGGCGTGCTGCTGGCGGAGCCTGGCAGCGATCTCCTTGAATGACGCGCTGGCCCGCAACGCCACCGGGTCCGACGTCATGACATCGGCGACTCTGGTACTCACCGTGCTCACATCTCCCATCGTCATCTGCTATCTCGAGTCAACCGCTCCGTTAACGCCGCGTATACGGAAGAAAGCCATGACTGGAGTGCCATTAGACCTGTTTGCAGAGGGACCAATGTCCCCCGGGCTGCGTCGGATTACCGTCCGGTAGTCCTCGAGGCCGGGGAGGTAGACCCCGGACGCGACCTGTGGTCGGCTTACGGCGCGTGAGCCGCGAGCCGGGCGCGAAGCCGGCAACGGCCACGGTGTACCGATGACTTCACGCTTCCGACCGGCATGCCGGTCAGGTCCGATATCTGCTGGTACTTCAGCCCTTCGACATCGGCGAGATACACGGCGAGCCGGTACCGGTACGGCAGCGCCCGCATCGCCGCGACGATCTCCGCGTCGATCACGGGATCGACCACGCAATCCTCGGGCGACCTGCCGCCGGCGTCTTCCTGCGCTGGCATCACGCGCCACCGCGCCTCTCCCCGGGACAGCAACTGCACCTCGCGGCGCTTCTTCCGGTAGCCGCTGATGAACGTGTTGGTCATGATGCGATACATCCAGGCGTTCAGGTTCGTGCCAGGCCGGGCGCGGCCGTATGCAGCGATCGCCTTCGCGAACGTCTCCTGCACCAGGTCCTCGGCGTCGGCCGGGTTGTGGGTCAGCCGCAGAGCCGCCGGATACAGCCTGGCTGCCTGACGCCTCGATGCATCATCGGTCCAGACCGGTTCGGTGACTGCCGCCAGAACCTCGGCGCCGTTCTTTCCCTGCACCCGCGTGGCGAACATCCGCTCCAACCCCCTGTAGGGTTCTGGCCGTTCTCGCAGCGCCATCGCATCGCGCCCTGCCGTTCGTCACCAGGGACCTTCGTCCGGAGCCGCCGGGACGCTGGTCCCGCGGCGCGGCACTGGCAGCCATCCGGAGCCGTGCACCCCAGTCATCGGGGTTGTTTACAGGATTGCCGTGGGTGATTAACCTCGAACCATCGAGCTTGCCCTTAGCGATGCTCTGGTCCTCGGCGGCTGCTTTTGGGCGCGGTTGGAACCAGCAGCCATATAGGACCGGAGATGGGTGAATTCTGGGCATCGCCGAAGCAGGTGGGCTGGCTCGGCTGGACCTCTGCACCTGCGTTGATGGCAGGCCGTGGTGACTGAGGCCATCTACCCGGTGGAATGGGCGGGCTCGCAGGCGGTGGTAGCGCTGCCCGAGGAGATCGATACCTCCAACGCCGACCAGGTTCGTGAGCAGTTGCTGACGGTGATCAACCGGGGTGCAGCCGCGCTGATCGCCGACCTGTCGGCGACCGTTGCCTGCGATTACTCGGGCACCGAGGCCCTGCTCCGTGCGTACAGCCGTGCTGTTCTCAATGGCGCCGAGTTCCGGCTGGTGGTCGGCAGCGACATCGTCCGCCGGATGCTGACGCTGAGCGGGCTCGACCAGCTGGTCCCGGTCTATCCCAGCCTGGAGGGAGCTGCGGCCGCCGGGACCGGGCGCCAGCAGGCGCGGGAAGTGCCCATCCGGGCCGTGACCGCACCCGCCGCCCAGCGGCTTGCCCCCCTGCCCGCGGCGGCGACCGCCGATGATGCCGGCCGTCCCGAAGAACTGCTGGACTCGGTGCTGAACAGCATTTTTCAGGTCGGCCTGATTTTGCAGGCCGCTCCTGGCCTGAGTCCCGATCTCACCGCCGAGCGCATCCGCGAGGCGGTCCGCCGCCTGGATGACGCGGTGCGGATGGTCCGTGATCACCTGCTCACCAGGCCCGGGCACCCGGCCGGGCAGGGCTTGCCCCGCAGTTCCCAGCAGAGCACCGAAGAGCGCCGTGCGCGGGCCGCGAGAGATACCGTGTTGTTGCGCGAGCGCGTGACGCAAACGGCGCACGCGGTGCAATTCGCCGCCGCCGACACTGCCGCGCTGCTGGAACGGCGAGCCGAATCCGTCGAGCCGCCATCACATATCGACTACGCGACCGAGATCAAGCGGTGGCGCGTCTTCGCCGAACGGGCCCGGGAGATGGCATACCGCTGGGAGCAGGGCACCGGCACGGCACCATAGCCTGGTGGCGCCGATCCATGCCACCGGACGTCAATCCGACAGGGTGATGCGCAGCTCGCCTTCGATGATGCCGCGGGCGGTGTCGGCAAGTTTCAGATTGTGGTCACGCGCGTAGGCACGGATCAGCGCGAAGGCGTCCTCGACGGTGGTGTGCAGCCGCTCGGCAAGCACCCCCTTGGCCTGCTCGATCGTAATCCGGCTGCTGAGCGCGCTCTGGAGCTGCTCGGCCACCATTTCCTTGCGGCGGAAGGCGCGCTCGTGCAAGATCCCGATTGTCGCGACATCCGCCAGGGCCTGGCCCAGTTCGGCAGCCCGGCCGCCGAGTCCCGGCGACTGGGTGGAATACAGGCTCATCGCACCGATCGCCTCGCCCCGCAGGCGCATGGGCAGTGCGTGGACAGACGCGAATCCCGCGGACAGCGCGTCCATGGTAAAGGCCGGCCAGCGTTCGCGGTCAGCCGCAAGGTCGGGGCAGCTGACCGGTGCCCGGCTGCGGTATGCGTCCACACACGGCCCTTCGACCGCCTGCACCTGGGACCGCTCCAGCAGGCGGACCTGCTCCGCCGAGGCGGCCACCAGGTTGAGGTGGCCCGTGTGGTCCGCCAGCAAGATCCCGCAGGCGCTGACCTCGAGGAGGTCCACACTGTGCTGGGCCAGAGTATGCAGGAAATCGATGACATCGAAGTCGGCAGTCAGCGTGTCGGCGAGCTGGACAAAGGTCTGCCACACCTGCCGGTCCGAGACACTCATTCGCCTCCCTCCCGCTCCTCATCTTCCGTCTGCTCCGGCTCCGGTTGCGGGCAATCATGCGCGGGAGCCGCTGGCTCGTTCTGTTCTGATGGACCGGACCTGGGAAGTGAGAATTCTGGGGGGCTGAATGACAGCCGCCGCGCAACAACGTCTGCTGCAACCTGAGCGATCGTCAGTCCCTCAGCATAGGCACGGGCACGCAGGGCAACCAGCGCATCGGTCAAGGAGACGCCCAGTTGCACCGAGACCATCCCCACGGCCTGGTGGACCTCCGCGCGCCGTTCGTCGAACGCCGCTGCGACGAGGTCTATGGTGCCCGGCGCCAGCCCTCCCCGCTCATCCAGGGCCAGCATCAGCACCGCATCAGCGTAGATGAGCAGCGTATCGATCTGGTCGCTGCTCAAGCTGCCCACCCGGTCCCGGTACAGGCCCAGCGCTCCCAGCCGCGCCGCACCCACGCCCACCGGGACCGAGAAGATCGCCCCCACCCCTCGCTCCAGCGCCGCGGGCACAAACTGCGGCCACCGCGCCAGCGCCTCGGCACCGGCAAGCTCCCCTTCCAGCACCGGGCCATCGCCGCGGATCACCTCTGCGGACGGTCCCTCGCCCAGGGTAGCCTGCAGGTCTTCGAGCTCATCGCTGCGGGGATCGGTAGCAAATACCGGCTCATGCGATCCGCCACTGGCGGACATCGAAAGCGCCGCCCCGGCTCCGATCGCCTCGCCACAGGCGCTGACCGCATGCCGCACCCCCACGGCAGCCCCCTCGGCGCGGGCCCTCGCGGCGATCGACAGCCATACATCGATGGCACGGTCCGGCACAACGGCTCCCTCAACCTAGTCCTGAAGGTGCCACCAGCAGCGTCTCCAACAGCGCTCGCCCGGGCGAAGAGACCACCGACCCTCGTCGAGGCGACGAAAGTCCTCCGCCCGAACCCCGGCTTCATGCTAGATCACGGCCATTCTGGCCCGCCGCTCGGTCGATATCACGCAGCAACGAGCCGCAGGGGACGATCGGCCGCCCTTTCCGGGACCTTCGGTCCTTGGCCCGCCTGCTGTCCCGGCTGGATCGTCTACGTGCCGGATCTTCCGGGCCCATACTCCCGGGGAGGGACGATGAACAAGACGATCGTGCTGGCCGTGGACGCGAAGAGCCACGCGTCGGCCGCCGCGCACATGACGCGCGAACTCAGCCAGGACAGCGGCGACAAGGTCATCGTGGTCCACGTCCATGAATTCGCCGTCGGCCGCTGGGGCCGGATGCAGGTTGACTGCGGCGAGGGCGAGGGGGAAGCGGTGGTGAGCGAGGTCGTTGCCGACCTGAAGGACGCCAAGATCACCGCCGAAGGCGAGATCCGGGAGGCCCAGCTCGGGCATATCGCGCGAAGCATTCTCACCGCCGCCGACGAACACAACGCGCGCGTCGTCGTGATCGGGTCGGGCGGTCGCGCGGATCTGCCGCACCTGCCGTTCGGCAGCGTGGCGCACCGGCTGCTGCACCTGGCCAGGCGGCCGGTCCTCATCGTGCCGCCGCAGCAAGACACGAAAGGCGCCGAGCGGCAGCCGGAGGCAGTTGCGGCGGCCGCGGGCTGACGGCCCTTTCCCTCGCACACGGAGCATGACATGAAGACCTTGATCATCGTCCTGATTATCGCCGCGGTGCTGGTGCTGGCCGTTCTCGCGCTGGCGGTGCGGCTCGTCTGGCAGTACGAGCAGGGCGTGCTGTTCCGGCTCGGCCGGCTACGGGGGACGCGATCGCCCGGGCTTCGGCTGATCATCCCGTTCGTGGACATCTTGCGGAAGGTGTCGCTGCGGGTCGTGACCATGCCGATCCAGTCGCAGGGCATTATCACGCGTGACAACGTCAGCGTGGACGTGTCGGCGGTCGCGTACTTCCGGGTGGTGGATGCGGTGAAATCGGTGCTGGCGATCGAGAACGTCAGCGCGGCGATCAACCAGATCGCCCAGACCACGCTGCGCAAGGTCGTCGGCCAGAACACCCTGGATCAGACCCTGTCCGAGACCGACGCGATCAACCTCGACATCCGCAAGATCCTCGACGCCATCACCGCCGACTGGGGCGTGGAGGTCACGCTGGTGGAACTGAAGGACATTCAGCTTCCCGAGAGCATGAAGCGGGCCATGGCGAGGCAGGCCGAGGCGGAGCGGGAAAAGCGCGCCAAGATCATCAACGCGGAAGGCGAGTCGCTGGCCGCCGCCGCACTCGGCCAGGCGTCGGACACGATGATGGCTCACCCGCTCGCGCTTCAGCTCCGTAACCTGCAGAGCCTGGTGGAGATCGGCGTGGACAAGAACACCACCGTGGTGTTCCCGGCCCCGCTGATGAGCACGATCGAGGAACTCGGGGCCTTCCTCAGCCGCGAGGCCGACGCCGCCAGCAGCGGGCGAATCCGGCCGGCAGCCGCGGTGCGCCGTGAGGAGAGCACCGTGGCGCAGGGCGCGCGCGCCCCGCGCGCCCCGGCAGCTTCCGCCGTCAGCATGCCCGACACACGTTGACCGCAGGGTCACGGCCGCCTCCCGAGCGGCTGTTCGCCGCGCTCGCGGTGCCCAATTTCCGGGTCTACCTGACAGGGCAGGCGATCAGCTTGCCCGGCAGACCCCATCGTCGGCGTGATCGCCGACGACCTCGGCCCCCGTCCCCGTGAACTGGACTGGCCGACATACCAGCAAGCGCATGAGGCCCAAGGTCCTTCGGCCAGGGTAGAAACGCCTCTACGCCTGGCATGGACCACCGCTCGATCGTGGGAGGTGCGGGACGTCAGAGGTTCTTCACAGAGAGCGAGGGTGGCAGATGCCTGCAGCACAGGAACACGATGGCTCTCGCATCGTAGCTGGTGTCGACGGTTCGCCATGCTCGGTGCGGGCGCTGCGCTGGGCGGTCCGGCAGGCTCGGCTCACAGGTGGATCCGTGGACGCCGTCCTCGCATGGGAGTATCCCACCAGCTACGGCGGATACGGCTGGGTGCCGTACGGCTTTACCGAGGGCACCGACTTCGGAGAGGCTGCCGAGCGCGCTCTGGCAGATTCGATCAGCCAGGCGACGGACCCGGACGATCGCGTCGACGTGCGTCCGAGGGTGGTACGCGGCAATCCGGCTCAGGCCCTGCTGGATGCGGCTCGAGGCGCCGATCTGCTCGTGGTCGGCAGCCGCGGGCACGGCGGCTTCACTGCCGCCCTGCTCGGGTCGGTGGCTCAGCACTGTGTGTACCACGCGGGCTGCCCGGTGGTCGTAATCCGCGACCAGCCGTAGCGGATGAACGGTTACGAACGCCGCTGACTCGATGACCGCCGGCGGGCAGGGTACGGCTGGCGAGCACACGCAGGCCGGTGCGGGCGTAGCCGGTCATCACCCGCGCGACCTCGTCGCGGTCCGCCGCGGTAAGCGGCACCTCCCTGCGGTCGCGGTAAATCGTCGCGCAGCGGGCGAGCACGGCCTCGGGCGCCCCATTCGTGTCCACCACCAGGGCACCGTCGGCCCGGTCCACGGTGGTCATGAGCTTGAGCCGGGGGTCGAAGCGGAACAGCCGCCGACGCCGGGAGTCTCGAGTGGGCTCTGGTCGGGTCCGGAGCGCTGGCTGAGCGCCGCGATGCGGCCCAGTTCGGTGCCCATACCGGTGGCCGTCACCAGGGCCCCGGCTTCCCCTTCGGTGCAGGCGGTCCCGCTGAAGACGAGATCCTGAGCCTGCAGCAGCGGCACGCTGGCGTCCGCAGGGCCGGCCGAGCGGGTGACTGGCGCCGACTCGCCGGTCAGCGTGGACATGTCCACCTCGAGCGTGCCGCTCATCAGCCGCGCATCCGCGCAGATGCTCTCGCCTTCCTCGATCAGCAGGACGTCGCCGGGCACCAGCAGCCGGGCCTCGATCTCCTGCACCGATCCGTCGCGGCGCACCCGGGCGCGCTCGGGCAGGAACGCGGCCAGCGCCTCGACGGCCCGCTCGGCCTGCATCTCCTGGGCGAACGCGAAGCCAGCGTTGAGGAAGATCACCGCGATGATCGCGATCGCCAGCCGGGGGGACCCGCTGACCCAGGCCAGCACCGCCGCCGCGGCGAGCAGCACCGCCAGCGGCTGGGTGAACTGCCCGGCCAGCTCCCCCGGCCAGCGGCGGCCCCCGCGCCGCGACAGCTCGTTGGGCCCGGAAACCTGCAGCCGCCGAGCGGCCTCCCGGTCCGACAAGCCAGCGCAGGACGTGCGAAGGTCGCGGTACAGCTGTCCCAGCGGCTCGAGCGGGCTGGGCACCGGCGCGGCGCCGTCCCGGCTGGCCGGGGCCTCTGCCGCGGAGCGTGCTTGTGTCATGTCCCCACCCGTTGGTGCCTGCGGCATCTGATCGCAGCAGGTGGCGCCCGCGGGACCGACCCCGCGGGCGCCATCTTGTCTCCGGTCAGGACGTGGCGATCGGGATCTTCTTGGCTGGCTCCGGCCTGGGCTCGGGGATCCGTATCTCCAGGGTCCCGGCCTTGTAGGTCGCCTTGATGTCGGACTCGCTCACGCCCTCGGGAAGGGGCAGCGTCCGGGACAAAGACCCGTACCGCAGTTCCTGCCGAATGTAGCCCTTGTCCTCCTTCTTCTCCTCCTCGCGGCGCTCGGCCTCGATGCGCAGCATCCCGCCGGCGACGGTCAGCCCCACATCCTTGTCCGGATCGATCCCGGGGAGATCGGCACGCACCACCAACGTCCCGTCGTCGTGGAACTCCTCGACCCGGATCATGCCGTCCATGTCCGGCCAGCGCGCGAACGGCACCGCCCGCAGCGGCAGTGCCCGCGCCCACTCGTCGAACATGTGGTCGAACCGGCTGAAGAACTCGCCGACCTCACCGTGCGGCTCGCGCCTCATCAGTCCTGCCATGCAAATCACCTCCTACCCCCAGCCCAAGCCGTCGTAGTGCCACGCGGTAGGGACTTTGGTCCGGGGGTTCGAGGGCTGAGGTGCCGAGCCGGGATATGACGGAAGTACCGGTTGTTTGGCGCCTGTGAGGCCGCCGGTCCCCCGCACGGCCTTCGCCGCCCGGAGACCTGCCCCCCTTTGCAGGCCTCGCCGCTCGGCTTTGTCCGCACCGGCTGCCTCACAGGCACTTTCCACGTTCGCCGTTACCACGGGTATCGCGCAGAGGCAAAGGTCCTTGTCAGATGGGTCCAAGGATGACCGCGGGCCGGGCAGGCCATCCACCAGCGTCCGGGCATCTGACGGCCAGCCGGCCCAGGTCGGCCCCTGAATGCGGATGGGGCCGGGACGTCGTCACCACCGTGCTTCCGGCGTGGGAAAGGCAGAAACAGTTTGATCATGGCGGTGCAGATGCCCTGCCGACAGTTCCATGGTCCCGGATACCAGGGAGGTAAGGCCCTGTCCCGCCCGGGCCGGTAATGCAAGCCTGCAAACATGAAAACGAACTTTGTGCGTGCCAGCGGAACCGCCCACAGCTCGGCACCGGCCGAGGTCCTGCGGCGCGGGGGCGTCGCTGCGTCGCCCGACGTTTATGCCATCGACTGGCGTGGCGTGCGGCGGGCGGGACGAGCCTGCTGCTGCGCGGCAAAGCCCGTTGTCATCGCCGTCATGCCGTCGACCGCAAGCCGGCCGCACTCAACCGAGCTGCTGCTGTGCGGGCATCACTACCGGCTGTCCCGGCACGCGCTCGACCGCGTGGGTGCCAGGGTCCTGGACCTTGCCGGAAGCCCGGTCACGGGCGACATGTGGACGGCGTGCGCCCGCGCCTGATGAGCGGGACCTTTGCCTCTGGCTGCCTGCGGAGGGCCGCGACATGTTTGCTGACATGAGGCCAGCGCATCCAGCCGAGACGGCACCATCGACGGTGCCGCAGCCGGCCGGACCGCCGATCGTGGCGCTGGTATGCTCGGCCGGCGAGCTGCCCTGGTCACCGTCGGCCACCAGCTCGCGCTGATCAGCACGGATCATTGGCCGCCCTCCCGCCCCTCGGCGGATCTGCTGCTCACCTCCCTGGCACTGGTCGCGGCACAGCAGACGATCGCGGTCATCTTGTCGGGCGGGGGCAGCGACGGCGCCACGGGCGCAGTCGCTCTGCATGACTTCGGCGGAACGGTGATCGCGGCAGACAAAGCGCCGTCGGCACACTTCGGGATGCCCGAGGCAGCGATCGGCCGCGACGACGCTGTGGTCTGCGCGACCTCCGGCCCGGGCAGCTGCTCGAGGCGGCCTCCGAACCAGCCCGGTTTGCCCGGGTCACGCTGACCATGGCCGCCGACCCTGCGGTGCAGCGGCCGGCGCTCGCCGAGGTCAATGTCCAGATGATGGGGCGTCTGATCCGCGCCCAGGCGCCGGGCGAGACGATGCGCGAGGCGATCGAGCACGCCTGCACCGGATACCGGTGGCGTCTGCGAGTACACCGGTTCCGTCGGGCTATATGTCTCGCTTCCGGAACAGGGCGAGCGCGGACCCGAGCACGACCGCCGTCGACCCTGCCATCACGCCGAGACCGGCCCACGGGCTGAGGAGTTCGGGATCGGGCCGGGTCGCGAAGATGCTGGCGCCGGCCTCGGTGAGCCAGTAT
>JASHQP010000775.1 GCA_030039095.1 Streptosporangiaceae bacterium | reverse complement strand
CGATGCGGTCGCGGTGTGCGTGCGGCTGCCGGGGCCGCGCGGCGGCGTGCGTGTGGAGAAGGAACGGTTCACGACCACCACTAGCGGGCTGGCGGTGCTGGCCAGGTGGCTGGCGGAGCGGGAGGTTGCCCTGGTCGCGATGGAGGCGACCGGGGTGTACTGGAAGCCGGTGTACTACGCGCTTGAGGACCGCTTCGAGCTGTGGTTGTGCAACGCCCATCATGTCAAGAACGTCCCGGGCCGCAAGACCGATATGTCCGATGCCGAGTGGCTGGCCGACGTGGCGGCGCACGGGATGGTCCGGCCTAGCTTCGTGCCACCGCCTGCGGTCCGCGAGCTGCGGGTGCTGACGCGCTACCGCAAAAGGCAGGCTGACATCCGCGCCGCCGAGATCGCGCGGCTGGAGAAAGTGCTCCAGGACGCCCAGTTGACTGAACTACGGGAACGGATCGCCGTGTCCGGCGGGCCCGCTGCGGCGCGGACGGCTAGGTTCCCTGCTCGTGACCAACGGAGGGGATGGCCGGCGGGATCTGTCGTCGTTGAGGGTGCTGGGCTGTGGTGCGCTTGAGGCGACGGGTGACCTGTTCGAGCCGTATCGGGTTGTCGATGTCGATGGCGTGGTCGTCGCTCCGGTGGCGGCGTATCTGAGGGACTTGCAGGCGTGCGGGCGCCAGGCGGCCACGCAGCGGTCGTATGCGATGGACCTGCTGCGCTGGTTCCGCTTCTTGCGGGCCGTGGACGTCGGGTGGGATCAGGCCACCGCAGTGGAGGCCCAGGATTTCTTCGGCTGGATTCAGCTGGCCGGAAAGCCGGGCGGCCCTGTGCCGGGCGCGAGGTATGCGCCGGCGACGGTGGCGCACTGCGAGACGGTGCTGCGCAGCTTCTATGACTTCCACCTGGAGGCGGGCACCGGGCCGATGGTGAACCCGCTCCCGCTGGCCCGCGGCCGGCGGGGCCGGGCGAATGCCCATCACAACCCGATGGAGCCGTTCCGGGCCGGGCGCACGGGGCGGTACCGGCCGAAGACGCCGCGGCGGATACCGCGGCAGATCCCGGACGAGAAGTTCGATGAGCTGTTCGCCGGTCTCGGGTCGCACCGGGACCGGGCGCTGGTGGCGTTCTGGGTGTCCACTGGTGCCCGGGCCGCCGAGCTGCTGGGCGCCAGGCAGGCGGACGCCGACCCAGGTCAGCAGCTGATCACCGTGATCCGCAAGGGGACGCGGGCGCTGCAGGCATTGCCGGCCTCCCCGGACGCGTTCGTGTGGATGCGGCTTTACCAGCAGCAGATGCACGGCCTGGTGCCGGCAGGGCCTGATGATCCGCTGTGGTGGACCTTGCGGCGGCCGTTCCGTCCGCTGACCTATCATGCGGCCCGGGCGATGTTCATCCGGGCCGGCGCCGCGCTGGGCGGCCGCTGGCGGCTTCATGATCTCCGCCACACGGCGGCTTACCGGATGGCCCGTGATCCGGCCATGCCGCTGACCGACGTGCAATGGGTGCTCGGGCATGCGCACCTGTCCACCACGCAGGTCTACACGACCGCCCCCGAGCAGGACGTCATCGCCGCGGTGGTGGCGCACCACGCCCGCCGGCGGAAGCAGCAGCCTGCTCCCGGGCAGGACGGCGCGGGGACGACGTCGGGGTACCGGCCGGAATCGCTGAGCGTGCTGTTCGGGCACGAGCCAAGATGAGTGGCACCGGCAGGCCTGCCGGCACGGCCACGACCATGGCCACCGTCTTAGCCGGACCAGCCGTCTATCAGGGGTCGCGGCCGTTGCCAGCGGACCCGTGCCCGTCGGTGACGCTGCTGCAGCGGTTCCCGCCACGGCCTGTGCCGGCCAGCTGGGCGCTGACCAGCCAGCCGAAACCACAGGTGCTCGGAACGCTGCAGGCCCCGCCGTTCCCCACCGGGCGGTCTGGCCTGGACCAGGAGCGCCGCCGCGGAGTGACCCTGATGCTGGACTGGCTGGAGCGGCAGCCGGGTGATACCTGGCAAGACCGGTGGATCGCCAGCGGAGCTGATGCCGCGGGGAATCCCGCGTGGCGCGGGCTGCTGGCCGACTGGCTGGCAGCCACCGGCCACGGGCCTCGTGATCCCGAACACGTCTCGCTGCTGGCCGGGCGGGCGCTCCTGCTGCTGATCTGCGCCGACGTGATCCGCCCGGGCCTGGGCTGGCTGCTGGCGCCGGCCACCCCCACCGGCCTGTCCGCGGAGATGACCCGCGTCCGGGACCCGGCCGGGTTCGGCGCCCTGGCCGCGGCCGGCCAGGCAGATAGCGTCAACAGCCACACCGCGCAACTGGCGCTGCGCCGGATCGCGGCCGTCCTGGCCGCCAAGGGCGGCCTGATCGCAGACATCACCATCGGCGACTGCCTGGAGCTGATGCAGATCGCCGGGGATCTGCTGCGCAGCACCGGTGCCACCAGCCCGTACTTCTACCAATTGCTGCGGGCTGCCGGAGTGCTCGGCACCGCCGCCCCGCCCGGCCGGGCGCTGAAGACCCAGGGCCAGCTCAGCTGCGAGCAGCTGATCGGCCGCTACGGCATCGAATGCCGCCCGGTCCGCGATCTGCTGGCGGACTACCTGCGGGAACGTCAGCCCGCTGTCGACTACGCCACCTTGCACAAGTTCTCTTACGTGCTGGGCCGCCTGTTCTGGCGCGACCTGGAGCTCCACCATCCGGGCATCGCCTCACTGCACCTGCCTGCCGAGGTGGCCGCCGCGTGGAAGCAGCGGATCACCACCAAGACGACCAGATCCCGGTCCGCTGACGGCGAGGTCACCGAGAGCAGCGCGCCCCGGCTCAACGCCTTCGACCACCTGGTCATGGTCCGTGCCTTCTACCTCGACCTCGCCCAGTGGGCGGCCGAAGACCCGGCCCGGTGGGGCCCCTGGGCCGTGCCATGCCCGGTCCGCGACACTGACATCGCCCAGCGCGGCAAAGCGCGATCCCGCCGCAAGTCACGGATGGACCAGCGGACCCGCGAGCGGATACCAGTTCTCCCGGCCCTGCTGGGCAGGGTGGATGCCGAGCGCACGGCCACCGCCGAGCGGCTGCGCGCTGCCCGGGATACCGCCCCCGGCCAGATGTTCACCGCCGCCGGGCAGACCCTGCGCCGGCCTGCGCGAGAACACGCTTCAGCGGGCAAGATCTGGGCGCAAGACCCAGACAGCGGCAGGCACCGGGACCTCACCCAGGAGGAGCACCAGGCGTTCTGGACCTGGGCTGCCGTGCACGTCCTGCGACACACAGGCATCCGGATCGAGGAACTGTCAGAGCTCTCGCATCACAGCTTCATCCAGTACAAGCTGCCGGCCACCGGCGAGCTGATCCCGCTGTTGCAGATCGCCCCGTCCAAGACCGATACCGAGCGGCTCCTGGTGATCAGCCCGGAGCTGGCCGACGTGCTCAGCGAGATCGTCTGCCGGATCCGCGGCGACGACGGCGCCGTGCCGCTGGTGGCCGCCTACGACTACCACGAGCGCGTGTGGAACCCGCCGATGCCGCTGCTGTTCCAGCACCGCCACGCCGGCGAACACCGTGCCATCGGCGGTCCCGCTGTCCGCGAGCTCATCGCCGACACCCTGGCCAGCACCGGGCTGGCCGACGCCAGCGGCAAGCCGCTGCGGTTCGTGCCGCACGATTTCAGAAGGATCTTCATCACCGATGCGATCATGCACGGGATGCCGCCGCACATCGCCCAGCTGGTCGCCGGGCACCGCGACATCGGCGTCACCCTCGGCTACAAGGCTGTCTACCCCGAGGAAGTCATCAACGCCCACCGCGCGTTCATCACCCGCCGCCGTGCGCTTCGGCCCGCCGAGGAATACCGCACCCCCACCGAGGAGGAATGGGAGCAGTTCCTCGGCCACTTCGAGCGGCGCAAGCTGTCACTGGGCACCTGCGGCCGCTCCTACGCCACTCCCTGCATCCACGAACACGCCTGCATCCGCTGCCCGCTGCTGCGGCCCGACCCCGCCCAGCGGCCCAGGCTGGCCGAGATCCGCGACAACCTGACCGCCCGCATCGGCGAAGCCCAGCGCGAAGGCTGGACCGGCGAAGCCGAGGGCCTGCAGGTCACCCTCGCCGCCACCCGCCAGAAGCTTGCCGAGATGGATGAGATCGGCGCTCGCCGCCGCGCCGTCGTCCACCTCGGAATGCCCGGCCGCGCCCCGGCCGTCGGCCGTACTGTCACCACCCCGTCCGCCCTTCCGCCACCAGTCCTGCCGAGAACCGACTCTGACCAGGGGAAACCTTGATCATC
>JASHQP010000774.1 GCA_030039095.1 Streptosporangiaceae bacterium | reverse complement strand
GCTGCTCGGCAACGACCTGCAGCCGGCGGCGATCTCGCTGCGCCCGGGCCTGCGCCGGACGCTCGAGGTGGGCCGGGAATGCGGCGCGCTCGGCTCGATCGTCTCCGGTTCCGGCCCAACCTGCGCGTTCCTCGCCGCCGACGCCGCGCGAGCCCGCGAGCTCGCGGTCGCCCTTACCGGTGCCGGGGTCTGCCGCGGGGTGGTCAGGGTCAAGGGCCCCGCCGCCGGCGCCGCCCTGATCGCGGCGAAGACCTGATGAGCCCGGTTCACCCGCTCGTCACGCTGGAGGCGGCCACCAAGGCGTACGGGCCGCGGGTGCTGCTCGACCAGGTGTCGCTGGGCGTGGCGGCCGGGGACCGTATCGGCGTCGTGGGCCCCAACGGCGCGGGCAAGAGCACCCTGCTCGAGGTGCTGGCCGGGCGCGGTGGCCTCGACTCCGGCCGCGCCACCCGGGCCCGCGACCTTGACGTTGGCTACCTGCCGCAGGCCGGAGGGCTGACCGGGACGGTACGGGAGCTGGTGTTCGGCTCGATCCCCGAGCACGAGTGGGCCGGGGAAGCCCGCGGCCGCTCGGTGATCGCGGCGCTGCTGCCGGGGATCGACCCGGAGGCCGCCGCGCAGCGGCTGTCCGGTGGCGAGCGCCGCCGCGTGGCGCTGGCCAGGCTGCTGCTGTCACCGCACGACCTGCTGCTGCTCGACGAGCCGACCAACCACCTCGACATCGACGGAGTCCAGTGGCTGGCGGGATACCTGCGCTCCCGCGCCCGGTCGTTCGTGGTGGTGACGCACGACCGCTGGTTCCTGGACGCGGTGACGGAGCGGACCTGGGAGGTCGCGGACGGCCACGTCCACTCCTACGAAGGCGGCTACTCGGCGTACGTGCTGGCCAGGGCGGAGCGGGCCCGGATCGCCGATGCCGCCGACGCCCGCCGCCGCAACCTGCTGCGCAAGGAGCTGGCCTGGCTCAGGCGCGGCCCGCCGGCCCGGACCAGCAAGCCCAAGTTCCGCGTGGAGGCCGCCACCGCCCTGATCGCCGGCGAGCCGCCGCCGCGCGACAGCGTGGAGCTGTCCCGGCTGGCCACGGCGCGGCTCGGCAAGACCGTGATCGATCTCGAGGACGTCTCGGTGCTCGCCGGGGAGCGGCGGCTCCTCGACGACGTGACCTGGCAGCTCGGCCCGGGCGACCGGGTCGGCGTGGTCGGCGTGAACGGGACCGGCAAGACGACCCTGCTGCAGCTCCTCGCCGGGACGCTGCCCGGCTCCCTGGTCGCCACCGGCCGGGTGGTCCGCGGCAAGACAGTCCGGATCGGCTACCTCAGCCAGGAGCCCCAGCCCGTGGAGCCAGGGCTGCGAGCGCTCGAGGTGGCCGAACAGGTTCGCACCCTGGCCCAGGTCGGCGGGCGGGAGATGTCGGCCAGCCAGCTACTCGACCAGCTTGGCCTGCGCGGCGAACGGCAGTGGGTGCCGGTGGCCGAGCTGTCCGGCGGGGAACGCCGGCGTCTGCAGCTTATGCGGGTGCTGCTGGGCGAGCCGAACGTGCTGCTGCTCGACGAGCCAACCAACGACCTGGACATCGAGACGCTCACCGAGCTCGAGGACATGCTGGACGGCTGGCCGGGCTCGATGGTCGTGGTCAGCCATGACCGGTACTTTCTCGAGCGGGTGTGCGACCACGTGGTCGCCCTTCTCGACGAGAAGCTGGCCTACCTCCCCGGCGGCGTCACCGACTACTTGGATCGCAGGGAGCGCCAGCAGCAGGCGGCGGCTGGCCGTCCTGCAGCGCGTCCTGCCGCCCCGGCGGTCGGCTCGGCGGCGCGGCAGCGGACCGCGCAGAAGGAGCTCGCCCGGGTGGAACGCCAGCTCGACAGGCTGTCCGGCCAGGAGGCGGAGCTGACCACGGCGCTGGCCGACAACGCCAGCGACTACACCAGGCTGATCGAGCTCGGCGCGCAGCTGCGTGAGGTCCAGGACGAGAAGGCCGGCCTGGAAGACCGCTGGCTGGCCCTTGCCGAGGAGCTGTCCGGCTGACCGCTGGTGCGAGAATGCCGATCATGAACGGTCGCAACGGCTCGAAGTGGTCGGTCGCCTCCGAGAAGTCGATCGTGTCCATCGGCTCCGCCGGGTCGATCCTTTCCATCGGCTCCGCCGGGTCGATCCTCTCGGTGGGCTCCGCGGGCTCGATCCTCTCGGTGGGCTCCGCGGGCTCGATCCTGTCGCTGGGCTCGGCCGGCTCGCTGGCCAGCGTGGGGTCGATCCTGTCGGTGCTCTCCGACCGGTCGATCCTGTCCGGCCTGTCGAGCCGGGCCATCATGGCCTGGCGGTCCGGCCGCTAGCCGCGGTGGCTCAGCCCGATCCCGGGTACCCGCACCTCCTGCGGAAGCTAGCTGTCCCGGCCCAGCCGGCCGGTGATGTATGCCTCTATGGTGGGCCCGATCCAGGCGGCCACCTCGGATCTGCTCGCCGAGGCAAACGGCTCCATGCGGATCACGTACCTGGCCCAGGCCGCGCCGAGCAGCTGCGAGGACACGAGTGCCGTGGTCCTGGCCGCGGCCCCGCTGCCGCTGTCCGGCACGCGGGCCCACACCCGCTCGGTGAGGAACTCGCGCACCGCGCGCGCCACCTCGGGCGAGCTGGAGACCGCCTGGGTGAGCGTCACGAACGGCTTCCCGGCTTCGGCACTCCCTTCCTCCCACTGAGCCAGGAACCGTTCCGCGATGCGGGCGCCGTCGAGGTCGCCGCCCGCCCGGGCCTGGATCTGAACGTCGCCCGGGTCCGCGGGCAGGTCGAGGCAGGCGACGAACAGGCCGGCCTTGTCGGCGAAGTAGTGGTAGACGAGCGCCGGGTCGACGCGGGCTCGCCGGGCCACCTGCCGGACGGTGGCCGCGGTGTAGCCATGCTCGCCGAACTCGGCCCGAGCGGCCTCGAGGATCTGGGCCCGGGTATCGGCCCCGCCCGGCCGGCGTCCAGCCGGGCTCACGGCGTACCGGGCCGGGACGAATGCTTCACGCACTGTGCTAGCATCACTGCGCAGCGTGTCTTCCCCGTCACGCACCGTTTCGGCACCCAGATTTCAGCACCCGTGAATTGGTCTGTCATAATTCACCAATGATGGATTCTACTCAGGCTGCAGGCGGGCCATCGGCGCTGCGCGGGGGCTCAGCCGGAGCGCGTGAGGGCACGGTGCCCTCACGTGAATCCGGAACTCGCGAGCGGATGACGGCGCGCCTGCGGCGCATAGTCCTCGGGGCGATGGTGCTGATCCTCGTCCAGGCCGGGATCGGCATGTACGTGAACCTCTACGTGACGATCCCGCTGAAGCACCCCGGCGCCAACCCGCCGTTCTCCAATTACCTCGGCGCATCGATGCACAGTCTCGCCTGGGCGCTCGGCCATGGTGAGCGCCAGCTCGTCGTGCACGCCGTGCTCGGGCTCGCGCTCGTGGCGGTGGTGATCGGTGTCGCGGTCTACGCCATCCGGCTGCGGAGCTGGGCGATCGGCATCCTGTCGGTGGTCGGCGGGCTCATGGTGGTCCTGGCCGGCTTCAAGGGCATGAGCTTCCTGGACTTCCAGAACAACAGCAGCTCGATATTCATGGCCCTGCTCGCGTTCGGCTCCCTCGCCTGCTACGCGGGGATCCTCTACCTGCTGACCACGCGGCAGCAGTCATAGCCGACTGCTGACCACTCGGCAGTGGTCCTAGCCGACTGGTGACCACGCGGCAGTGGTCCTAGCCGACGGGGTCAGAGGGAGTCCTAGCCGACGGGGTCAGAGGGCTGACTTTTCACCATCGGTGAATTTCCCGCCCGGGCCCTGGGTGGCGTCGAACGGCGCGAGCAGGATGCGCAGCAGCGCCGCGAGCTCGCGGCGCTGGCCGCGATCGAGGCCGGTGAGCAGTTCCCGTTCGCTGCGCAGCAGGTCCTCGAGGGTCGCGTCGACCGCGGTCCGGCCGCGCTCGGTGAGCGTGACCAGCACGCCGCGCTTGTCCTGCGGGTCGGGGTGCCTGCTGACCAGCCCGGCCTGGGCCAGGCGGTCGATCCGGTTCGTCATCGTGCCCGAGGTCACCAGCGTGGCGTGGAGCAGCGCGCCCGGGCTCAGCTGGTAGGGCGGGCCCTGCCGGCGCAGGGCCGAAAGGACGTCGAACCCCCAGGCCTGCAGGCCGTGCGAGGCGAACGCCGCCGTCCGCGCCCGGTCGAGGTGCTTGGCCAGCCGGGACACCCGGCTGAGCACCTGGAGCGGCTCGACGTCGAGGTCGGGGCGCTCGGCGCGCCAGCGCGCGACGAGTTCGTCTACCTCGTCGCGCAGCCCCCCTTCGCGCGGCCCTGGCTCCATCGCGCCAGTCTATCTCTTGACGTCAAGATTTTCCTCCCCGCCGTTCTCGCGCAGCATCCGCGTGGCCTCCGGCGACAGCTGGGGCTTGGGATCGAGCTGCGAAAGCCCGTTCCAGGCCAGGTTCACCAGGTGTGCCGCGACCTCCTCGAGCTCCGGCTTGCGCGCGTCCAGCCACCACTGCCCGGTGAACGCGACCATCCCGACGAGCATCTGCGCGTACAGCGGGGCGAGCTTCGGGTCGTAGCCCCGTTCCTCGAGCACGTCGCCGAGGATGTACTCGACCTGGCTGGCGATGTCGCTGATCAGGCTCGCGAAGGTCCCGGAGCCCGATGACGGGTTCGAGTCGCGCACCAGGATCCGGAATCCGTCGGAGTTGTCCTGGATGTACCGGAGCAGCTCGACGGCGGCGACCTCGAACTTCGCCATCTTGGTCTCGCCGCTCAGCAGCCGGGTCGCCATCGTGATGAAGCGCTCGACCTCGCGGTCGACCACGACCGCGTACAGCCCTTCCTTCCCGCCGAAGTGCTCGTAGACGACGGGCTTGGAGACATCGGCCCTGGCCGCGATCTCCTCGATCGACGTGCCGTCCAGGCCGCGCTCGGCGAACAGCCGACGGGAAATGTCGAGCAGCTGCTCTCGGCGCTCCTTGCCGGTCATCCTCCTGCGACCCGAGCCTGACGGGGGCTGGCTTGTCACTGGCCCATCATGTCAACCGGCCGGCTGCTCAGCCAATCGAGCGGGTCACGGCGCGCTTGGTCATGGAGCCGAGCTTCCGCGAGCTGCCGGTCTGCTTCGCGGTCAGCCTGGCCTCGTCCGGCCAGCGGACGTCGTGGACCCAGCCGAACTTCTCCGCGAGCCAGATGAGCCGGGCGGCGATGTCGATCTGCCCGCGCAGCACGCCGTGCCTCGCGCACGTCGGGTCGGCGTGGTGCAGGTTGTGCCAGGACTCGCCGAAGGACAGGATGGCCAGCCAGTTCACGTTCCGCGACTTGTCCCTGACGTCGAACTCTTCCTTGCCGAACGTGTGGCAGATCGAGTTGATCGACCAGGTCACGTGGTGCAGGAACGCGACCCTGACCAGGCTGGCCCAGAAGAACGCGGTGACCGCGCCCTGCCAGGACCAGGCCCACAGGCCGCCGATCAGCGCGGGGGTCAGCAGCGACGCCGCCACCAGCCAGGGGAACCACCGGGAGATCCTGCGGATGTCGTCGTCGGCCAGCCAGTCCGGGCAGAACTTCTCCTGTGAGGTGCGGTTGGGGTCGAACATCCAGCCCATGTGGGCGAAGCACAGGCCCTTGGTCAGGGCCTTCCAGTCGCTCCCGTACCGCCACGGCGAGTGCGGATCGCCCTCGCGGTCGCTGTATTTGTGGTGCCGGCGGTGATCGGCCACCCAGGTGAGGACCGGCCCCTCGAGCGCCAGCGTGCCCGCCACCGCGAGCACGATCTTGAACGGGCGGGTCGCCTTGAACGAGCCGTGGGTGAAGTACCGGTGGAAGCCCATGCTGATGCCGAGCCCGGAGATCGCGTAGAAGACGATGGCGATCACGATGTCGTGCCAGCCGAGGCCCCAGCCCCAGGCCAGCGGCGCGGCGGCGATCAGGGCGAGCATCGGAACCCCGACGAAGACGCCGACGAGGATCCGCTCGCCGGTGCCGCTCGGCTCTGGCTCGATCTCCGGCAGGGGGGTGTTGCGTGGGATCGGCGCTGCGGTGGGCGACGCCTGCGCAGGTCTGGTGCCACTTTCGGGCTGGGGGATGGCGGGCGTCTGCGGCGACGGCGCGGTGACGGTCGCCGGGAGGTCTGCGGAAATGGCCATGGCGTCCTCGCTCAGCGGTTGGAGGGTCGGCCAGTTGTTGAGCGCTCCGCACGTACCGGGTCTGGGGCAATGCAAATACGCTTACGTAACCGTAGGCTACGGTACCGTAGGTTGTGCAAGTACCTGGGCAAACTTTTTTGAAACATGTGGTGAAGCTCACGC
>JASHQP010000773.1 GCA_030039095.1 Streptosporangiaceae bacterium | reverse complement strand
CCGCCACGAGCGCGGTCACGGCGGCCGTGGCGCCGTCGCGCTCGGCGGCCGGGCGCGGCTCCCCGTCTGCTTCCCGCAGCAGGGAGCCCAGGAAGCTCTTGCGTGACGCACCGACGAGTACCGGGAACGGGGTGTCGCCGCCGAGTCTGGCGATCTCGCCGAGACTGGTCAGCAGGGCCCAGTTGTGCCCCTGCAGTTTGGCGAACCCGATGCCCGGGTCCACGATGACCGCTGACGGGTCGACCCCGGCCGCCATTACCGCGTCGACCCGGCGTCTGAGTTCGGCGCCGACCTCACGCACTACGTCGTCGTACACGGCCCGCTCCTGCATGTCGCGGCCGTACCCCCGCCAGTGCGTCACCACGTAGGGCACGCCGGCCTCGGCGGCCAGGCGCGGCATCCGGGGATCGGCCAGGCCCCCGCTCACGTCGTTGACCATGCGGGCACCGGTGCCGAGCGCGACCTCGGCCACACCGGCCCGCATGGTATCCACGCTGACCGTGGCCCCGGCGGCGGCCAGTCCGGAGATCACCGGGCTGATCCGCCGCAGTTCCTCCGCCTCGTCCACCCGCTGCGCCCCGGGCCGGGTGGATTCCCCGCCGACGTCGATGATGTCTGCGCCCTCGGCCGCGAGCCTGAGGCCATGGGCAACGGCCGCGGCGGGATCGAGCCACTTGCCGCCGTCGGAGAACGAGTCCGGGGTCACGTTGACGATGCCCATGACCAGGCACCGGTTCGCGGAGGTCAGGCCCTCCAGAATGGTCATGGTGGCCAATCTACGGGCTTGGAGGCCACGGCGGGCCGCCGCCCTGGGCTGTGCGGCGCCCGGCCCGGGCTATCGCTGGAACGCGGCCCGTACGCGGCGTCCGAGCCCGCCGAGGCCGAGCCCGCGGGCGGCCCGCCGCGCGATCCTGCGCACCTCGACGGTGGGCCAGACCACGAAGGCCTCCGCCTCGAGCGCGGCGAGCCCGATCCTCGGGATGTCCCTGGTGCCGGTGTAGACGACGAACCGCGGCACCCACTCCGGGCAGAACTTCGCGTTGAACTTGTACAGCGACTCGATCTGGAACCACCGCGACGCGACCAGCAGCAGGCCGCGCCAGGCCCGCAGCACCGGCCCGGCCCCGATCCGCTCGCCCCGCTCCAGGGCGGCGCGGAACATGGCGAAGTTCAGCGAGATGCGCTTCACGCCGAGATCGGGTGCGCGCTTGATGGCCTCCATGATGAGGAAGTCGTTCAGGCCCGGCTGGGCAGCCCGGTCCCGGCGCATCAGGTCCAGCGAGAGACCGTCCGCGCCCCAGGGCACGAAGTGCAAGATCGCGCGCAGCACGCCGTCCTCGGTTGCCGTGGCGATCACGCAGTCGTCGTCGCCGACGCCGCCGACACGGCCGAGCGCCATCGAGAACCCGCGCTCGGTCGGGTTCCCCCGCCAGGAGTCGGCCTGCCGGTTCAGCCGGTCGATCTCTTCCCGGGGGATGTCGCCGACCCGGCGGACCTCCGCCACGTAGCCGTGCTTGCACACCCGCGTGACCATCTGCCGGACGTTCCGCATCGACCGGCCCCGCAGGGTGAAGTCGGCGACGTTGACGATGGCCTCGTCGCCGAGTTCCAGCGCGGTCAGACCGTCGCCCTCGCGGCACCAGGTCTCGGCACCGAGCTCGCTGCACCCCAGCACCGCGGGCACCCAGGCGTGCCGCGCGGCCTCGTCCAGGAACGCGTTGATCGCTCCTGGCCAGGCCTCGGGATCCCCGATCGGGTCGCCGCTCGCCAGCATGACCCCGGACTGGACCCGGTAGCCGATGCACGACTTCCCGGTGGGAGACCAGATGATGCTCTTGTCGGTGCGCAGCGTGAAATAGCCGAGCGAGTCCCGTTCCCCGTACTTGCCGAGAAGCTCGTGGATCCGCGCCGCGTCCTGCGCCCCGAGCCTGCCCACGCGCCGGGCCGGGCGCAGGAACAGGTAGCCGGCGACGATGACGGTGAGCAGTCCGAGGCCGCCCATCACGACGCCGAACAGGTCCGAGCGGGTTTCGGTGACGAAGTGCACGGGCCCGTTGAAGCCGAGCAGGTTGTAGATCGCCGACTGCAGCCGCTCGGCCGGTGTGTAGTCGGCCTGCAGGCCGCCGCCGACCGAGATATAGGTGAAGCCGATGATGATGTCGGCCACGGCAAGACCGAAGAATGCCCACACCGCGCGCCACCGGGTCCGCGGGTCGCCGGTCGCGTAGAACTCGCTGCGGTAGATCCACAGCAGGACCAGCAGAATCGCGGCGCCGATCACGGCCACGAAGTGGTCTCTGTCTGGCAGCGAGGCGTGCGCGATCGCCCTGACGGCGTGCACGATCACGCTGAAGACGAGCAGGAGCATCACGCCCTGCCAGGCACGCTTCTTCCGCCTGCGCAGGGCGTGCGCGAACATCAGCAGCAGCATCCCGACGATGACGTCGGCGACGCGGGGGAACAGGCTGAGCACGCCCGGCGCGACCTCGTTGAGCTTGTGCAGGGAGTGCTCGAGATGCTTGTAGACCGGCCCGCTGCGCAGGCCTTCGATGATGTAGGCGAGGCCCACCAGCAGCGACAGCAGCGCCGCGGTGACCGGCACCCAGCGGCGCTGGTGCCGGCGGTCCGGCGGGCGGCCCGCCAGCAGACGGTCGAGCGGCGCCGCCGCGGTGGAAACCAGGCTCGCGGCGCGCGGGGTGGCGTCCACCGTCTCCTGCGCCGTGTCACCGGTTTTGGGCTCGCCCGGCTCTGGCCCGCTGCGGTCAGTCATCTCGGACACCTGCGTCGGGCCCCGGGTCACGGGGCACCAGGGTAGTCATCGCCGACGCCCCTGGCGGGCAAACCCCTGAACACCGCAGCTAGCCTCCTGAGCGGCCCGCTTCGCTGCCCGGAGGGCGATAAAGCGGACGCGTCCGTTGATCGTGTGTCTCGGTCAGCCATCTCTAAGACGCTCCCGGCGCCGGATTGGTTCTGGTTTCGCTGAGGAAATGCTCAGCGACGCCCAAGCAGCAAGCTCATCGCTTCGGCACGAGTCCGGTCGGAGTCAAGAAACATGCCGCGCACGGCAGATGTCACGGTCTTGGCCCCCGGCTTCCGCACGCCGCGCATGGACATGCACAGGTGCTCGGCCTCTATCACTACGATAACGCCGCGCGGCTCGAGCACGCTCATGAGTGCCTCGGCAATCTGGCTGGTCATCCGCTCCTGAACCTGCGGCCGCCGCGCGTACAGGTCCACCAGCCTGGCCAGCTTGGACAGCCCGGTGATCTGGCCCTTCTCGTTCGGTATGTAGCCCACGTGCGCGACCCCGAAGAACGGGGTGAGGTGGTGCTCGCACGTGCTGTACATCTCGATGTCGGAGACCAGGACCATCTCCTCGTGGTCGGCGTCGAACACCGTGGTGAGCACGCCCTCGGGCTGCCCCCGCAGCCCGGCGAACTGCTCCGCGTACGCCCTCGCGACGCGCGCCGGCGTGTCGCGCAGGCCGTCCCGGTCCGGGTCCTCGCCGATGGCCAGCAGGATCTCACGCACCGCGCGCTCGATGCGGCCGTAGTCGATTGCAGGCGAGTCCTGCTCGCTCAATGAGAGAGCCCTTTCATCCGGCTGGCTCGCCGGGTACGTGGCAGTTCATGGGGGGTTCTGGATAAAAGGGTTCAGGAGCCGCCCGCCGGGCCGCCGACGGACCCGCCGGCCGGTCCCGGCGCACCGTTGTCCGGGGACTGCGGTGACCCGTAGCCCTGCGGCGAACCGTATCCACCCGGGCCAGCCGGGCCGAGGGCCTGCGTGGAGCCGTCCGGGCCGCCAAGACCCAGGGCCTGCCCGTTCCCCCCGCTGGGCTGCTCTGAACCGGAGCCGTCCGGCGCCGCGGTCAGGGCCATCTCCTTGGGCGTCAGCACCGGCGGCCGGTCCGAGGGCAGCCGCTTGCCGTAGCCGGTGTAGGAACCGCGGCTCGGCCGCTGCCGGATCGGGCTGAAGATCTGGAGCACCTGCTCCCTGGACAGGGTCTCGTGCTCCATCAGCTGAAGCACCAGGTTGTCGAGCACGTCGCGGTACTGGACCAGGATCTCCCACGCCTCGTCGTGCGCTGACTCGATGAGCCTGCGGACCTCCTCGTCGATCGCGGACGCGATCTCCTCCGAGTAGTCCCGGCTGTGCGACATCTCGCGGCCGAGGAAGGGCTCGCCGTCGCCGCTGCCGAACTTGCGCGCGCCGAGCCGCTCGCTCATCCCGTATTCGGTGATCATCCCGCGGGCGATCTGGCTGGCCTTCTCGATGTCGTTCGCGGCACCGGTGGTCGGCTCGTGGAACACCAGCTCCTCGGCCGTGCGCCCGCCGAGCAGCATGGCCAGCTGGTCCATCATCTCGGCGCGGCTGACCAGGAACTTGTCCTCGGCAGGCGCCGAGGCGGTGTAGCCGAGCGCCCGGCCGCGGGGGATGATCGTGATCTTGTGCACCGGGTCGGCGTTCGGCAGCGCGTGCCCCACCAGGGCGTGACCGCCCTCGTGGTAGGCGATGATCTTCCGCTCCTTCTCGGACAGGAGCACGCTCTTGCGCTTCGGGCCGGCCGTGACGCGGTCGATCGCCTCTTCGAGCGAGGCCATCGTGATCTGGGTCTGGTTGCCCCGCGCGGTCAGCAGGGCGCCCTCGTTGATCACATTGGCCAGGTCGGCTCCGGTGAAGCCGGGGGTCCGGCGCGCGATCATGTCGAGATCGACGTCGGAAGCGAACGGCTTGCCGCGCGCGTGCACCCGCAGGATGCCCTTGCGCCCGGCGAGGTCTGGCTGGGCGACCACGATCTGGCGGTCGAACCGGCCCGGGCGCAGCAGCGCCGGGTCCAGGATGTCCGGCCGGTTCGTGGCCGCGATCACGATCACGCCGCCCTTGGTGTCGAAGCCGTCGAGCTCGACCAGCAGCTGGTTGAGCGTCTGCTCCCGCTCGTCGTGGCCGCCGCCGAAGCCGGCCCCGCGGTGCCGGCCGACCGCGTCGATCTCGTCCACGAACACGATCGCCGGCGCGTTGGCCTTGGCCTGCTCGAACAGGTCACGAACCCGGGAGGCGCCGACGCCGACGAACATCTCGACGAAGTCGGACCCGGAGATCGAGTAGAACGGGACCCCCGCCTCGCCGGCAACGGCCCTGGCCAGCAGCGTCTTGCCGGTGCCGGGCGGGCCGTACAGCAGCACGCCCTTGGGAATCTTGGCCCCGATCGACTGGAACTTGCCGGGGCTCTGCAGGAACTCCTTGATCTCCTGCAGTTCCTCGATCGCCTCATCCGCGCCGGCCACGTCGGCGAATGTGGTCTTCGGGGTGTCCTTGGTAATGAGCTTGGCCTTGGACTTCCCGAAGTTCATCACCCGCGATCCGCCGCCCTGCATCTGATTCATGATGAACAGGAAGAACAGAATGATGATGATGAACGGCAGCCAGTCGAAGATGACGTCAAAGATCGAGCTGCCCTTGGGCGCCTGGACGGTATAGCCGCCGGGCAGGTTGCCCTTCTGGGCCTGCTGCTGGAGCGTGTTGGCCAGCTGCTGGCCCTGGTTGCCGACCCAGGACGCCTGCAGCGGCTGGCCGCTCTTCGGCGTGATCTGGATCGTCTGGCTGGAGTCGATCAGCAGGGCGGACTTGACCTGGCCCTTCTCGATCATGCTGACGACTTGCGAGGTATCGGCCTGCTTGTATGAGGTACCGGAGCTTGCATAGCGGTACAGGAAGAAAAACAACAGCAAGACAACGAGGACGGCTACGAACGGCCCGCGGAAATAACGCTTCACATCCATCGACGAACGGCCGCGCCGCTAGCGGGCCGACCCCTCCTGACGAGCATCAGGTCCCGCCGACCTCCGGCAGGACTGCCTTGCGTACCAGCGCCCACGCGCAGCTTTCCTTTCTGCCCGCCTGATAAACGGCAATAATCGACGGTACACCGCGCCGACCCGTGCTGACACGCAGGAGCCACGTTCTCCGGGCCCTGGCCTCCGCAGAGTTCCCTACCCCCGTGAACGTATTTCATCTCACTGTGTGTTCCCGCCGTGTTCCCCGCCGCACACCGGCGCCAGGCCGGGCCCCGGCTCCTCACCGCCCGCCGTAGACGTGCGGGGCCAGGGTCCCGACGAACGGCAGGTTGCGGTAGCGCTCGGCGTAGTCGAGCCCGTAGCCGATGACGAACGCGTTGCCGATGTCGAAACCCGTGTACGCCACGTCGACTTCCACCCGGGCGGCACCGGGCTTGCGCAGCAGCGCGCACACCTTCAGCGACGCGGGGCCGCGCGACTGCAGGTTCCTCACCAGCCAGGACAGGGTCAGACCGGAGTCGATGATGTCCTCGACGATCAGCACATGCCGGTCGGTGATGTCGGCGTCGAGGTCCTTGAGGATGCGCACCACACCCGAGGACTTCGTGCCCGAGCCGTATGACGACACAGCCATCCAGTCCATCTGGACCGGGAGCCGTATGGCGCGGGCCAGGTCGGCCATCACCATGACCGCGCCCTTGAGCACGCCTACCAGCAGTAGTTCGCGATCGGCGTAATCCGCGTCGATCTGCGCCGCGAGCTCGGCGATGCGCTGCTGCACCTGCTCCGCGGTGATGAGCACTTCCTCGAGGTCGGCGCCCATGTCATTCGCGTCCACCTGCGCCCTCCCCGTCATCGCCCGAGCCGAACTGCAGCTTGCCATACCGGCGCCAGGCGCGGATACCGCCGGGCAGGTCGATCCGGCGCTGGCCGCGCCAGCCGGTCACCAGCTCCTCGAGCCCGGCGACGTGCCGCGCGGTCAGCGCGCCGGGCGGGCAGCCCGCTGCGATGGCCGCGTTCCTGAGCACCCGTGACCTGATCGCCTCCGGCAGCACGGCCAGGGTGTCCAGCGGAAGCGGGTGGCCAGGGCCCCCCGGGGCTATGCGTTCGAGCTCGTTGTTCGCGAGTTCGTCGAGGAGATCCGCATCGGCGCGCAGCAGCCGGGCACTGCGCGCCAGGGCCTCGGTCACGCCGGGCCCGAGCTCGGCCTCGAGCGCCGGCAGCAGCCGGTGCCGCACCCGGGCCCGGGCGAAGCCCGGATCGGCGTTCTGCGGGTCGTCCCACGGCTCGAGGCCCTGCGCGGCGCACGCCGCCCTGGTGGTCGCGCGGGAGATCCCCAGCAGCGGGCGCAGAAAGGGCCCGC
>JASHQP010000772.1 GCA_030039095.1 Streptosporangiaceae bacterium | reverse complement strand
CCAGGGACGGAGCGACGGTCCCCCGGCGCCGGCGCCGTCCGACCAGATCTCCCGCAGTGCCCGCACGCCGGCCTCGAGCGCGGCGCCCCGCTGGCCGAAGTCGCGGCCCGCGGCGGCGAACTCATCCGGCCAGTTGCCCGGCGCGAGCACAAGGGTGAACCGGCCCTCGGTCAGCTGGTCGAGCGTGGCCGCCGACTTCGCCACCCACAGCGGATCGCGAAGCGGAAGGACGGCGGCCCCCAGCGCCACCGAGGCGCCCGGAAAGCGTCCCGCCAGCCACGCCAGCTCGGCGAAGGACTCCATCCCGCCCGACCACGGCGGGAAGTCGGGCCGCCCGAGCAGCCCGTCGCCGAGCCAGAACGTGCCGATGCCGGCGCCGAGCGCGGCCTCGGCCACCCGTTCGACTCCGCCGCGGTCGCCCGCCCATGCCGAGATGCCGATGCGGAAGCGTGAGAGACCGGGTCGCAGGTTCACGGCCATGCCGCTACCCGGGCAGGTGGATCGACGGGTCGAGGAACTGGTTGGTCGTGATGTCCTGCGGGGTGAGGCCGGCCTTGACCGGCTTGCCGTCCTTCGCGTAGATCGGCCGGAGCAGCGCGATGAACTTGGAGATCCGGGTGTCGTCGAAGGCCCCGACGGTGCCGTCCGGCGAGTTTGCGATGATCTTGTCCGCCACCATGGTCCTGGCGGCGTAGGCGGCCTCGGCGGCGCTGTACTCCCATCCCGAGTTGTACTCCTGGACGAGCTTGACGATCAGGGCGTCGGCCGGCCCCGGGTTGGCCGCGTAGTCGACGATCCCCTGCTGGATGATCGGCACCAGCTTCTTGAAGCAGGCCGCGTACTTGGTGATGTTCTGCGGCAGCGTGGCCAGCGCCGGATACGGGTCGTAGCCGTAGTCGCTCACCAGCTGGTAGGTCAGCGGCTTGTCCCACTGCGAGACCTCGTGCGCGTACTCGTACGGCTCGGCGGTCGCGAAGCCCTGCAGCGCGTCCTTGCCTCCGGACGCCACGAAATCGGCCGGCGTCCCGTTGTAGGAGGCGTCTATCTGCTTGCTGGACAGGATCCCGGCGCCGGTGAGATAGGACATGAACGGCGCGCCGTTGTAGTAGAGGACCGTGGCGCCGGTCTTGCCGAGCTGGGTGATGGTCTTCACCCCGGGGTGCTCGGCCGGGCTCCAGGCGATGATCGTCGGGGCCTCCTGGCGGTCGGCGACGATCGCGACGGTCGGCTGGCTGCTCGACAGCTCGATGCCCTCGTCGGTCTCGACGAAGCCGAGCAGGATGCTCTGGTCCTCGTACATCTCCGCGGGCACGAGCTGGTCGCCGATGGCCGGCCCGCCGGCCCGCACCTGGATCTTGACCCCGGTCTTCTTGCCGTCGGCCAGGAGGTCCGCCGTGTAGCTCTTGTTGCTCGTGTCCACGGTGCCGTTGGGGGCCGCCAGCTGGTACGGGATGAAGTCGTCCGCCTCGGGATACCAGTCCGTCTGGACGACGACCGTGCTGGGGCAGATGCCAGCCAGGTCGATGGCCGCGGGAATCGAGCCCGTGCCGGCGCCCGACGATGACGCGTCAGAGGACGACGTGCCGGAACTGCAGCCGGCGGCCAGGGCGGCCAGCGCCACCCCGCCGATGAGTGCGGCCTTCAGCCTTGGTTGTGTCACTGGTGCATGCTCCTTCAAGCATCCGAGGGGTTGAGTGGGTCAGGCCCTGTCCCGGCCGCGCGCGGACTCGTGCCATCCCCCGACGACACGCTGGGCGACGAGCCCGACGAGCGCGAAGGTCAGCACGCCGAACAGCGAGGCGACGATGACCGCCGCGTAGAGCTGATCGGGCTCCAGCCGGTTGCTGTACAGGTTGATCAGCGCGCCGAGGCCGGGCTCGCCCTGCAGGAAGAAGAAATCTCCTACCACCGCGCCGATGACCGACAGGCCGGCGGATATCCGCAGGCCGGTGAAGATGCTGGGCAGGGCGCCGGGGAACTGCAGCTTCCACAGCCGCTTCCACCCGCCCGCGCCGTGCAGGGTGAACAGGTCGTGCTGGCCGTGGTCGGCCGAGAGCAGCCCGAACAGCGTGTTGGTGACGATCGGGAACAGGGCGATGAGCACGCACACCAGGACCCGGCTGCGGAACGTGAAGCCGAACGCGAACCCGATGAGCGGGACGATCGCCAGGATCGGGATGGTCTGCAGCACGACCGCGTACGGGTAGATGGACCGCTCGATCGCCTTCGACTGGCTCATCGCGATCGCCACGCCGATGCCGGCCACGGCGGCGATGCCAAACCCGGCGGCGGCCGCCTTGGCGGTCAGCGCGAGGCCGTCGAGAATCTGGCTGAACTGGCTCCAGGTCAGGAAGCCACCCTGGATCACCTGCTGCGGCGGGGGCAGCAGAAAACGGCGGCTCGGCGACAGCAGGCCGTAGCTGACCAGGTACCACAGCCCGACCACGGCGCCGAACGTCACCAGCGGGGGCAGCGCGGCACGCCACGACCGCGTCCGGGACCGCTTCGGCGCAGCGGGGACGAGCCGATCCCAGGCGCCGGGGTCCGCCGCGATCCCGGGGGCCACCCCGGTCGCCCCGGTCGAGCTCGGGACGGTCACCGCGGGCCTCCGGCCGGGCCGGCCCGCAGCACCGTCCCGATCTTTCCGGTCACCTGGGCAAACGCCGGGTCGTAGCGCAGCTCCGGTAGCCGCGGATAGGGGAAGGGCACCGCCAGGTCGGCCAGTATCCGGCCCGGCCGCTCGGACATGACCAGCACCCTGCTGGCCAGGAAGGCCGCCTCGGTGACCGAGTGGGTAACGAAGAGGGCGGAGAACCGGCGGGCCTGGAACAGTCGCAGCAGCTCGTCGTTCAGCCGCTCGCGGGTGATCTCGTCGACCGCCCCGAACGGCTCGTCGAACAGGAAGACGTCCGGCGACATCGTCAGCGCGCGGGCGAGAGACGCCCGCATCTTCATGCCGCCCGACAGCGCGCGGGGGTACTTGTCCTCGAACCCAGCCAGGCCGACGGCGGCGATGGCCGCCGCAGCGGCGGCTCGGCGGTCCGGCTTCGGCACCCCGTGCAGCTCCCCGAGCAGCTCCACGTTGCGCCGCACGGATCGCCAGGGCAGCAGGGTCGGGTCCTGGAAAACGTAGCCGACGTTGCGGGCGCCGACGCTGATCGTGCCGGTGGAGGCGGACGTCAGGCCGGCCGCCAGGCGCAGCAGCGTGGACTTGCCGCAGCCCGACGGCCCGACGATGGCGACGAGCTCGCCCGGCAGGGCCGAGAAGCTGACCGGAAGGAGTGCCAGGGTGCCGTCATCGAAGCGCTTGGACACCCCGGTGAACTGCAGCGAACCGTCTGGCCCGTCCCCTGCCACGGCGCGCCGGGTGGGGGTTCCGGCCGCGGCGACGGAGTTCATTCGCTCTTGTCGTGCGTGGGCATGTGATCTACGATAATTCCGGTCTATATAGTAGTCAATGCAGCTTGCCGCCTGTTGTGTGAAAGCTGCCGGCAGACGTGGTCCCGGAATGCAGGAGAGCGCAGATGGCTGACGCCAGACGACCGCAGGCGTGGGTGACGACGGTGGCGCCGGAGGATGCCGGCGGCACCCTGAAGGACGCCTACGACTGGCAGGCGCGCCGCCTCGGGGAGCCGACCGAGTACACCCAGCTCGGCAGCCTTCATCCCGAGCTCGTCTACGAGCGGCTGCGGCTGTACAAGGTCGTCGACCAGCTGGAGTCCGGCCTGACCGAGACCGAGAAGCACGCGGTCATCTACGTGACGTCGGTGCTCAACGAGACGCCGCACTGTGCCTCGGGCGCCCGGCACAAGCTCGAGCTCGAGGGGGTGCCCGGCGAGCTCATCGCCCGGCTGGCCGCCGATCCCCTGGCCGGCGGCACGGGCAGCGCCCGGCTCGACGAGATCGTGCGGCACGCCGCGATCCTCACCCGCAGCCCGGGCTCGATCAGCGCGGACGACATCGACGCCCTGCGGGCGGTGGGGCTGTCCGACGCCGACGTCGTCGCGCTGAACAACCTGGCCGCCTACTACAGCTACACGAACCGCGTCGCCACCGGCCTCGGGCTGCGCACGGAGGTGCCGGCCGAGCACGCCGCCGGCGCCGCCCCGCGCTGACGGACGCTACTCCTCGTAGCCCGGGACCCGCCGCTTGGACCGTTCCTCCGCCACGGGCTCGGAGAGCAGTCCCAGGCCGTTGGCAACCCGGTTGGTGTAGTTCAGGTGGGCGGTCTGGTTGTTGGCGTCGAGGATCTCGAGGTCGTCCAGGCCCGCGGCGCGCAGCGCCGCGACGTCCGCCTCGGTCACCTCGCCCGGCGTCAGCGTCACCTTGCGCACGTAGCG
>JASHQP010000771.1 GCA_030039095.1 Streptosporangiaceae bacterium | reverse complement strand
ACCTGGCGGGCCGCGCTCAGCCGCGCCTGCCACTACCACCCCTACGAACTGGCCCCCACCGCCAGCGAGCTAACCCGCTGGCTCAGCGAAACCGCCGACCTGGTAGCGCTCTTGCGGTCAAGCGCTCAGGAGCAGCGTGCCGTCAAGGGCTGACCCATGGCGGTGGTATCGATAGACGACAGTGGCCAACAAATATTGAGCCAGGCTTCTGCGGTCTTTTCGTTGTCAAGGAGCAGCATGAGGGAATAGGTCCGGACTGCGTGGCGGGTCGTTTATCAGCGCCTTCGGCGGTACCGTGCTGCGGACAGGGCGATGGGAGAACGGAGGTGCAGGTGGAGGCCCGCCTCATACCGATAAATGCGGTCCTGGACCTGGCGCTCGCCGATGGCCTCAACCCAGCGCCGTTAGCTGCGGCTGGCTGGCGCGTGGCGTGCTTGGAAGTTCCGGTCTTGACCGAACTCGGGACCGTGGTCTGCGACGTTGTCCTTTTCAATGCAAGCATCGGGCACTTGCTCGTAGTGGAGGCGAAGTCCGGCGCGAATATTGAAGAGGGACAAGCCAGGCGGCTGGCAGCCATAGATCCCCAAGCGTTGATCATCGCAGGTGGCATTACGATCCCTCAGGCAGTACAACTGCATAGCGAGACGCTTTTCGCTTGCTTGACGAAGCACGTCGCGCGGATCACCAAAGGCATATCGGCGGCAGGGCTTGCTACGCCAGTAATCGCTGTGGACGCAAACAGTGCGCAACTGGCCGTTCCGGCACTGGCCAGTGCCGATCTGGCGGCTGCGCTGGGCGGAACGACGGCCTGGACCTATCCGATTGCCCGAATCATCCCTTTTGATCATGAATCGGCGGTGCATCTCTTCGATAGCCCAGTTCGGGCCGAGCTTGTGGCACAGATGGCCAGGCATAGACCTTCGGTGACGATGAGGGCGCTAACCGAGCAGGTCGTGTCACATTTCCCGCTCTACGGAAGGCGCGCACAAGGTCAGCTGGTGCGCAAGGTCACTGAGGCCGCGCGTCGAGCCGCGCGAGCGGAGCCAGAACGGCTGCAATTCGAGCCAGGCACCGGGACCACGGAGCCTAGGGTGGTAGTCCTCCGGTCGCCTGAGGATTTTGACCGGCGTGGGCGTACGCAGGGCTACCAGGCTGTCTTCAGCGGACGCAGCCGCAAGAAACCTCTACCAGAGGTTCCAGGCCAGATGGACCTCTTTACCGAGCTGGACCGGGCAGAGAGTGTGGCAACGGATGATACGGGCCAGAATGACAGTAGCGGCAGCGATGATGTTCGGGGAGGTGAGAGGCGATGATCGGTCGCTCTGACCTCGCCAGGCTGGTTCCGCTCGATGGCCCGGTTCCTGCGAAGACCTTCGTCATCGAGGTTCATGCTGATGACCCGGCAGAGTACCTCGCCGAGCTCGCTCCAAGCGGTGTACAGCTGACCGATGACGCATACCTGTGGCGGCTGCCGGTGCCAGGTGCAGGCGAGTTTCTTGTGGATGGCCTTGATCATCGGTTCTGGAGCTTCCACACGATCATGCCTAGTGCCCCCGCAGCAGCCTGGCTACGCGATCAGGTCGAGTCGCGCCGTGACACCGACTGGATGTGGCTGCCGTCAGCTCACCTCCGTCACGTCGCGCCCACGGCGCTCTCACATAGGGTCCGGACGGAGTTCGATAGCGGCCGCCTCGCCAGTGCGGACGATGCGGCACAAGACCTTCGGGTGCAGCTCACAGGTTCCCACGCAGATCGCCTTCTCGATCAGATCGCCGAGATGCCGCAGTACCGTCACGCGGTCAGCTTCCACAGCATTGAAGTGATCATGGATGATCCCGACCTGGGGCCGCTGCGCGAGGCGGTCAAGCGGTCAGGGTTGTTTGTGGCGTACGGCGAAGACTTCGTGCATCACGCCCAGTTCGTCCGCACGGTCGTCGGGCGCTATGCCAGTCTCATCAATGCCATAGAGGCACTGGCGCTCGAGTTCTCGCCGCGTCCGGGCAATGATGGAGTCTCTCTGGGCCTGATGCCCGAGGCGGCCGATTTTGTCGGCGCGTCCTTCTCGGGGACGCTGATCGGTATCCGCTTTTCGCGTCAGATCACTGACCTGGCTGGCTTCTGCGATGAACTGTTCAGCGCGCGGGCTCCATTGCGACTCTGGGGGCGACCAGAGATGGCAGAAGACGCGGCCGTTGTGGACGCCGTCGACCTGCACATGGGCCAGCGACTGGGCATGGAGATCGGCCGGGACTGGATGCGTGTATATCTGATGGCAGGTTCCTGCGGGAATACCGTTGCCCGCCTTGTCAGCAACCTTCAGGCTCATTTCGACAGCGCGCTGAGCCTCACGCAACCCGGCCTCGAGGAAGTGGCCTCCCTCGAGCCGGTGGCGGGATGACGCCGCGATCGGGACATGCGCGCGTGGTGGTCGCTGCTCAGCGGTTGGGCGTGAACGATGTCGAGCAGTTGTTTGCCTGGGTTCCTCGAACAACTGTGACGTCTACCACGACCGTGTAGCCGTCGTCACGGTGCCAGGTGCGGGCGAGTTCCGTCCGCGGGCGCTCACTCCCCGAGGCGCGAGCTAAGCGCGGATCGTCGTCCCTCGAGTTCGGCCAGCTCCGACCGCACGCGCCGGATTTCACGGCTGACGCGCGCCAGTTCGGCCCTGTCCTGCTGCTCTTGGACGTAACGGTCGCCGTGCCTGGTCCTGGCCAGCGCCTCGACCTCGCGACGCAGCAGCCGCAGCCACGGATTGCCGTGCATATGAGCCTGGCGGTACTGCAGGCTGCCCGCCTCGATCGCGTCGTAAATCTCATCCTGGGTCAGCCCGAACTCCCGCCGGGCGGTCTTGTCACTCAGCGTCGCGCCCTTGCGCTGCCATTCCATGTTCTGTTCGTGCTTCGCCAGGTAACTCTCATAATCCATCTTTGATCCTCGTTGCCGCCCGCGCAGCTGGATGGCCGCCATGGAATGCAAGCCCTCTGACCGTATCGCGGCCGGCGGGTACAGTCCGGTAAGGACAGGAGACAAGCGCACGACCGGGGCGATGAGTTCCCCGTCGCGGCCTGATCAGGCTGCGACAGGATCCAGCATGGGTTCCGTTCCGGCAGCCGAGCCGGACGCCTGACGCGCGGCCGACACTTCCTGTGCTGCCGGCACAGGCAACGGGCGCATGGTGCCGAGCGTGCATGGCGGCACAGGACGCAGAAGATCCTGAACGGGCCGCCGCACAGCATGCCCGCCGCCAGCTCGGTCAGCCTGCCGCTTCGCGCAACGCCGCCGACCGGTCGGTACCACCCGGGATCGCGGCGCAGGTCGTTCCGGGGTTGTGCCGGTCCTATGGGAGCAGCGGCAGTCCTGGGAAGCCTCGAAGTGGCGCCGGTTAGCCCCAGGGGATGGCCGGCCCTCACCGCTTGGGCCTTGAGGGCTCCCCAGAGCTTCGCCACGTCCTCGTTGTAGGGCGCGATCAGATATCGGCGGATGGCTTCCGCAAGGTCACGCCGTCTTTGCTCGCCCCAGTTGGCCTGCGCAGCGCCAAAGTGCAGTTCTGCCACGGATGCAAATGACAGCACGGGGATCACGCCAGTGAGGTGCGGCTGGTACAGCCCCACGTCCCGACGGCGGAGGAGCTGCGGGAAGACGTCGGTGTCTACAACGACGTACTTCAGTGCTTCACCCGTCACCGCGCCTCGCCGACTCGA
>JASHQP010000770.1 GCA_030039095.1 Streptosporangiaceae bacterium | reverse complement strand
GCGCCGGGCGCGCTGCGGCAGCTCTGCGCCTCGACGTACGTGGTCACCCCGGCCAGCGACCGGACCGGTCTGCGTCTCGACGGACCGGCGCTGCCGTCGGCGGGCCGCGGCGAGCTGCTCAGCGAGGGCGTGACAGCCGGCGCGCTGCAGGTCCCGCACGGCGGCAAGCCGATCCTGCTGCTGGCCGACCACCCGGTCACCGGCGGCTACCCGGTCATCGCCACCGTGCTGTCCGCCGACATCGGTGTGGCCGCCCAGCTGCGGCCCGGCAGCAAGCTGCGGTTCGCGCTCGCGGCGCCGGGGCGCTGATCCGCCGCGCGCTGGCCGGGGCGCTGGCCCCAGCCGGGCGGGCGGTGGCCGATGACTTGCACGCCCCGGCTCCGTCTGATTATCCGGATGGCACGTGCCGAGGCGGAAGGAGACGATCATGGCAAACGAGATCGACGGCGCCCCGCTGCCGCTCGTCGCCGGCTGCCGATGGTCGAGGTGGACCCCTCGATACCGCTGACCGGCGCGCAGGGCCCGGTCCGTTTGCTCGACGTCTTCGAGGGACGCCGCCAGCTGATCGCCTACTTCCACATGTGGCACACCGGCCAGCCCGCCGCGGGCCAGTGCGAGGGCTGCACGTTCTTCAACGGCCAGATCCGCGAGCTGTCCTACCTGCACGCGCGCGACGTCACCTACGCCACGTTCTCCCAGGGCCCGTACCCCGAGAGCGCCGCGTACCGGGCGTTCATGGGATACGAGATGCCCTGGTACCCCGCGCAGGACTCGGCCGAGGCGCTGCTGGCCGGGCGCTGGTTCGGCATGCAGGTTTGCTACCTGCGCGACGGGGACCGGGTATTCGAGACCTACTGGAGCACCGGCCGGGCCGCGGAGGCGTGGGCACCCAGCTACGGCCTGCTCGACACAACGGTCTATGGCCGCCAGGAAACGTGGGACGACTCGCCAGCGGACTGGCCCCAGCGGTTCGCCAACACCGGAGAGCAGTTCCGCACCGACGGGCGCCCGTCGGCACAGTGGTCACGCCTGGCCGCTGGCCGCTCCGACGACCTCACCGGGGACTAGCCGTGTCCCGTAGACCATCGGAGGGTCGCTGGCCGGCCCGTGGCGTCGCCGGGGTAAATGCGGGCGCACCAAAAGGGCCGCCTGCGTCAGGTTAGCTGGGGCTCAGCCCCCGGTAGGCGGTGAGCAGGTCAGCGGCGACCACGGTCGTGAGGTCCTCGGGGCTCGCCGCGTCGCCGAGCTGGGCCACCCGGACATCCCTGACCGCACAGGCGCGCTCGAACAGGGACCGGGCGAAGCGCCCGTTGCCGAGCTCGTCGATCTTCCCCTGAGCGCAGGCGGTGCCGAACACCTGGTCGAGCACGGGCAGCGCGTCGGCGTCGAAGCTGTCCCCGGCCTGCCGCGCGATCGCGCCGGCGATGCTGGTCAGCTCCTGCGGCGAGTAACTAGGGAACGAGACCCGCACGCTGAACCGCGAGGCCAGGCCCGGGTTGCTGCGCAGGAACCTGTCCATGTCCCCGGTGTAGCCGGCCAGCACGATCACCAGCCGGTCCCTGTCGTCTTCGGCACGCTTGAGCAGCGTGGCGATGGCCTCGGAGCCGAACGCGTCCCCGCCCGAGTAGCCCTGGTTGTACAGGGCGTAGGCCTCGTCGATGAACAGCACGCCGCCCAGCGCCGAGTCGATGAGCTTGTTGGTCTTGATCGCGGTCGAGCCCAGGTGCTCGCCGACCAGGTCGGCCCGATGTGCCTCGACCACGCTGGGCCGGACCAGCAGGCCGAGCGCGGCGAAGATCCGGCCAAGGATCCTGGCCACTGTCGTCTTCCCGGTGCCGGGCGGCCCGGTGAAAACGAAGTGCCGGGCCGGCGGCTGGCTGGCCAGGCCGTGCGCGTCGCGCAGCCGGGCCACCCGCAGCTGCGCGGCGATCTCGTGCACCTGGCGCTTGACCGGCTCGAGGCCGATCAGGGCGTCCATCTCGGCCAGCGCGCTCTCCAGCGTCGGCGTCTCGCTGTAGCCGCGGAACCGCGTGGTCAGCTCCGCGAACGCGCGCTCCAGGTCGCCCGCCCGCAAGGTCACCAGCTCGGCCGGTGACGGCTCGGCCTCCGCGGCCATCACCCGGACATCCCTGGCCTGGCCCGCTTTTTCCAGCAGGCTGCGCACGAACCGGCCGTTGCCGAGCTCGTCGATGATCCGCCTGCGGCCGACGTCCTCGAACAGCCGCCACAGCACCGGGCGCGCGTCCGGGTCGAGCAGCTCGCTGCGCCGCTCGATCGCCAGGTCTGCCAAGGCCAGCAGCTCGGCGGGCGTGTACCCGGGGAACTTCACCCGGATCGCGAACCGCGACGTCAGGCCGGGGTTGCTGCCGAGGAAGCTCTCCATCTGCCGCTCGTACCCGGCCAGGATGATGATCAGGTTGTCGCGGTCGTCCTCGGCCCGGGTCAGCAGCGCCTGGACCGCCTCGCTGCCGAACCGGTCCGCCTGCCCATCGCCTTCGTTCACCAGGCTGTACGCCTCGTCGATGAACAGCACGCCGCCCAGCGCCGAGTCGATCAGCTCGTTGGTCTTGATCGCGGTGGCGCCCAGGTACTCGCCGACCAGGTCGGCCCGGTGCGCCTCGACCACCGACGGCGTGTCGAGGAGGCCGAACGCGTAGAAGATCTTGGCGACGATGCGGGCGACCGCTGTCTTGCCGGTGCCCGGCGGGCCGAGGAACACCATGTGCTGCATGGGCTTGTCGGTCGCGTATCCCGCAACCGCGCGCCTGCGCGCCGCCTCGATCGACGCGGCGATCGACCGGATCTGCTCCTTGACGGCGCTCAGGCCGATCATGTTGTCCAGTTCGGCCATGGCCTCGTCGACGGTGATGTCCGGCGGCGCCGCGGGGCGGTCATGCCCG
>JASHQP010000769.1 GCA_030039095.1 Streptosporangiaceae bacterium | reverse complement strand
ACGGCGGCCAGGCGAACGACGGCGCCCAGGCGAACGACGGCGGCCGGGCGAACGGCGGCGCCCGGGCACCGGCCCCCGGCGTGACGACCTGGGAGCACCTCCTCACCAGGGCGGGCGAGACCACCGAAGAGTCCGCCCGTGCCCGGGCCGCACGGGTGCGGGCCGACGACGTTGCCGACATCATCTTTACGTCGGGAACGACCGGCGCGCCGAAGGGCGCGGTGTCGACGCACCGGCAGACGATCGCGGTCGCCGCGGCATGGGCCGAGCGGGGCCAGGTCACGGAGCGCGACGTGTACATGATCATCGCGCCGTTCTTCCACACGTTCGGCTACAAGGCGGGCTGGGTGGTGGCGCTGCTCTGCGGCGCAACGATCGTGCCGCAGCTTACCTTCAGCATCGACCGGGCGCTCGAGCAGATCGAGGCAGAACGGGTGACGATGCTGCCGGGCCCGCCCACGATCTTCACCGAGCTCCTCGCCCACCCGCGGCGTGACCAGCACGACCTCTCCTCGCTGCGGCTGGTCGTGACCGGCGCCGCGATGGTCCCGGTCGCGCTCGTCGAGCGGATGTGGACGGAGCTGGCCATCGAGACGATCCTGACCGCTTACGGGCTCACCGAGGCGGTGGTCGTGACCATGTGCCTGCCGGGGGACGACGCAGAGACGATCTCGGGCACGTGCGGGTGCGCGGCCGCGGGCTTCGAGATCCGGATCGCTGATGCCGACGGGCGGGAACTGGGCCCCGGCGATGACGGCGAGGTCCTGCTGCGGGGCCCGAACGTGATGGTGGGCTATCTCGACGACCCCGAGGCGACGCGCGCCGCGATCGAGCCGGACGGATGGCTGCACACGGGCGACATCGGGCACCTGAACGAGCGCGGATACCTGACGATCACCGACCGCCTGAAGGACATGTTCACGGTTGGCGGCTTCAACGTGTACCCGGCCGAGGTCGAGAACGCGATCATGCAGCTGGATTCGGTGCTCGACTGCGCGGTCGTGGGAATGCCGGACGAGCGGCTGGGCGAAGTCGGGCTGGCCTACGTGGTCACGCGCCCGGGCGCGAGCCTCGGCGCGGCGGACGTGATCGCGCACTGCCGGGAGCGGCTGGCCAACTTCAAGGTGCCGCGCGAGGTCGTGTTCGCCGCCGCGCTGCCGCGCAACGCCGGCGGGAAGGTGCTCAAGCGGGACCTGCGCGAGCGGGCGCGGCCAGCGGCTGCGCGAGCCGGTGAGTGATAGCCTTCCTGAGCAAGCGCTAGGTTAGCATCGATGGCAGGAGCGGTGTCCACGGAACAGGTCCAGCGCTGCCGCCTGCGTGACCAAGTCGCGCCTCGTTCATGATCCCGGAGGATTGTCAGCACATAGGACTGTAAATCCTCCGGGATCATGAACGAGCACCGTTGTGCGTCGCGCCGCGGCAGCGGCCGCTGGCTCCGCGGCCGGGCGGCGGCGCGGTCGGGCTGGCACGGTGAGGATCGGGAAAGCAGGACGTATTGGCTGACAAGCGGATGTCGGAGGACGACGTGGCTGCCCGGCTCCGGTCCGGGATGACGATCGGCATCGGCGGCTGGGGCTCCCGGCGCAAGCCCATGTCTGTCGTCCGCGCGATCCTGCGCAGTGACCTGAGAGACCTCACCGTGGTGTCGTACGGCGGCCCGGACGTCGGGCTGCTGTGCGCGGCCGGCAAGATCCGCCGGCTCGTGTTCGGGTTCGTATCGCTCGACTCGATACCGCTCGAGCCGCATTTCCAGGCCGCACGGCAGGCAGCGGCGATCGAGGTGACCGAGTACGACGAGGGCATGCTGCAGTGGGCGCTGTACGCGGCGGCGTGCCGGCTGCCGTTCCTGCCCAGCAGGGCCGGCCTCGGCTCGGACGTGATGGCGGTGAACCCGCAACTGCGCACCGTCCGCTCGCCCTACGATGACGCCGCCGAGCTCGTCGCGGTGCCCGCGCTGCCCCTCGACGCGGCGATCGTGCACCTGAACCGGGCGGACGCCGCGGGCAACGCCCAGTTTCTCGGCGACGACCTGTACTTCGACGACCTGTTCTGCACGGCGGCCGAGCAGGCGTACGTGTCCTGCGAGCGGATCGTGCCCACGTCCGAGCTGGAGGCCGGCGGGCTGACCCGGCTGCGGGTGCAGCGCTGGATGGTTGCCGGTGTGGTCGAGGCGCCGAAAGGGGCACACTTCACCTCGTGCGCACCCGACTACGAACGCGACGAGGCGTTCCAGCGCCGCTATGTCGCCGCCGCCAAGGATCCGGAGCAGTGGGAGGGATTCGCCGCGACGTACCTGAGCGGCGACGAGGCCGCCTACCAGTCCGCCGTGGCGGCGCTGCGGGCGGAGGCGAGCGCATGACCGGCGCTCAGGAGACATGGGTGCAGGAGGCCGGCGGCAACCAGGAGGCCGGCGCGCCGGTGAGCACGGCCGAGGTGTGCATCGTGGCGTGCGCTGAGGCGTGGCGGGGGGACGGTGAGATCGCCGCGAGCCCGATGGGCCTGATCCCCACCGCCGGCGCCCGGCTGGCCCGGGCCACGTTCGAGCCCGACCTGCTGCTGTCCGACGGCGAGGCGCGCTTCGTCACCGGCACGTGGGCGCTCGGCCAGCCGCCGCCGGGGCCGGCCGAGGGGTGGATCCCGTTCCGGTCGGTGTTCGACCTGGCCTGGCACGGGGCGCGACACGTGATGATGGGCCCGGCCCAGATCGACCGGTACGGCAACGTCAACATCTCCGCGATCGGTGAATACGCCCGGCCCACCCGCCAGCTTCTCGGCGTGCGCGGCGCTCCCGGCAACACCGTGAACCACCGGACCAGCTACTGGGTGCCGCGGCACCTGCCCCGGGTGTTCGTGCCCCGGGTCGACATGGTCTCCGGCGTCGGCTACGACCGGGCCGGCGTCGCGGGCAACGAGGCCGCCGGGTTCCTCGACCTGCGGCGGGTTGTGACGAACCTGGCCGTGCTCGACTTCGGTGGCCCGGACCACAGCATGCGCCTGCTGTCGGTGCATCCCGGGGTCACCGTCGGCGACGTCGTCGCCGCGACCGGGTTCGAGCTGGCGATCGACGGCGACGTGCCGCAGACCCGCCTGCCGACGGCGGCCGAGCTGGCGCTGATCCGCGACGTCATCGACCCGGCGGGGCTGCGCAACGGCGAGGTGCGGGGGTGACCCGGTGACCGACCCGCAGCCCGAGATGCGGCCGGTGGCTCACCACCCGGCGCTGCACACCGCGATCTGCGACCTGTTCGGCGTGCGGTACCCGATCGCGGCGACCGGCATGGGCTGGGTCTCCACGCCGGAGCTCACGGCGGCCACGGCGAACGCCGGCGCGCTCGGCATCCTGGCCAGCGGCACGCTGACCCTCGCCGAGACCGACGCCGCGATCGGGCGTACCACGGAGCTGACCGGAAAGCCGTTCGGCGTGAACATGCGCGGCGACGCCCCGGACCTGGCCGAGCGGGCGGCACTGCTGGTCAAGCACAGGGTCCGGGTTGCCTCGTTCGCGCTGGCGCCGAACGAGCGGGTCATCAAGTCGCTCAAGGACGACGGGCTGATCGTCGTGCCGTCGATCGGCGCGAGGCGGCACGCGGAGAAGGTCGCCGCGTGGGGCGTCGACGCCGTGATCGCGCAGGGCGGCGAAGGCGGCGGGCACACCGGCAGCGTCCCGACGTCGATTCTGCTGCCGCAGGTGACCGGGGCCGTCGACCTGCCGGTGATCGGCGCCGGAGGGTTCAGCGACGGGCGCGGCCTCGTGGCCGCGCTCGCGTACGGCGCCGCGGGCATCGCGATGGGAACCCGGTTCCTGCTGACCAGCGACAGCCCGGTGCCGGACGCGGTGAAGGCCGAGTACCTGAAGCGCACCGTCACCGACACCGTGGTTACGTCGGTGCTGGACGGCGTGCCGCAGCGGGTGCTGCGCACGCCGCTGGCGGACCAGCTCATCGGCGGCGGCTCGCTCGGCAGGCTCCGCCGGTCGATCGGGTACGCGATCGCGTTCCGGAGGATGTCGGGTTCGTCGTGGCGGGACATCGTCGCCGAAGGCCTGGCGATGAAGCGCAGCCACGATCTCAACTGGACGCAGGTGATCATGGCGGCGAACACCCCGATGATGCTGCGCGCCAGCATGGTCGACGGCCGCACCGACCTCGGCACGCTGGCCAGCGGCCAGGTCGCGGGCGTCATCGACGACCTGCCGAGCTGCGCGGAGCTGGTGCAGAGGATCATCGCGCAGGCGAGCGACGTGCTGGAGCGGCTCGGCTCGCCAGGCAGCGAGGCGGCACAGCGCGAGGCGGCACAGCGCGAGGTGACGAAGTCCAGGGAGACACCGTGACCGGGCCCGGGCCGAAACCACATCCCAGCCACGGGCTGCTGGCCGGGCGCACCGTGCTGGTGACCGCCGCCGCCGGAACCGGCATCGGGTTCGCCGCGGCCCGGCGCTGCGCCGAGGAGGGCGCCACGGTCGTGATCAGCGACCGGCACGAGCGCCGGCTCGCCGAAGCGGCCGAGCGGCTGACCGAGATCAGCGGGACGAAGCCGCTGGCGGTGCCCTGCGACGTGACCTCGCAGGAGCAGGTGGACCGCCTGTTCGGGGCGGCGGTCACCTCCTGCGGCCACCTCGACGTGGTCGTGAACAACGCCGGGCTCGGCGGCGACACGCCGCTGGTCGACATGACCGACGAGCAGTGGGGCGCGGTGCTCGACGTGACTCTCGGCGGGACCTTCCGGTGCACCAGGGCCGCGCTGCGGCGCATGATCCCCCGCGGCAGCGGCGTGGTGATCAACAACGCGTCGGTGATCGGCTGGCGGGCACAGGCCGGGCAGGCCCACTACGCCGCGGCCAAGGCCGGGGTGATGGCGCTGACCCGGTGCGCGGCGATCGAGGCGGCCCCGTCCGGCGTCCGGGTCAACGCGGTGGCCCCGAGCATCGCCATGCACCCCCACCTGGCCAAGGTGTCCAGCGAGGAGCTGCTTTCCGAGCTGTCGGCGCGCGAGGCGTTCGGCCGCGCCGCCGAGCCGTGGGAGGTTGCCGACGTGATCGTGTTCCTCGCCAGCGATTATTCGTCGTACATGACCGGGGAGGTCGTCTCGGTCTCCAGTCAGCACCCGTGACGGAGGTGCGCATGGCCAAACCCATGATCACTGTTGCGCTGGCCGATGGCGTGGCCGAGATCGTCGTGGACCATCCGCCGGTCAACGCGCTGCCGGTGGCCGGCTGGTTCGAGCTCGCCGGCGCGGTCCGGGCGGCCGGAGCCGATGCGGGCACCCGTGTGGTCGTTCTTCGTGCCGACGGCCGCGGCTTCAGCGGCGGCGTCGACATCAAGGAGATCCAGGCGGACTCCGGGTTCTCGGCGCTGATCGGTGCCAACCGCGGCTGCTTCGCCGCGTTCGCCGCCGTGTACGACTGCGCGGTGCCGGTGATCGCGGCCGTGCACGGCTTCTGCCTCGGCGGCGGCGTCGGGCTGGCCGGCAGCTCCGACGTGATCGTGGCCAGCGAGGACGCGACGTTCGGGCTGCCGGAGGTGGACCGGGGCGCGCTGGGCGCGGCCACCCACCTGTCCAGGCTGGTGCCGCAGCACAAGGCGCGGGCGATGATGTACACGTCCGCCACGGCGACGGCGGCCGAACTGCACGCGTTCGGCTCGGTGCTGCGGGTCGTCCCGCGCGAGCAGCTTCGCGCGTCTGCCCTGGAGGTCGCCGCCGAGATCGCGGCCAAGGACCCCGCGGTCATCCGGATGGCCAAGGAGGCGTTCAACGGCATCGACCCGTGGGACGTCAAGCGCAGCTACCGGTACGAGCAGGGCTACACGTTCGAGCTGAACCTCTCCGGCGTGTCCGACCGGCTGCGCGATTCGTTCGGGCGGGAACCCCCGGCCGGGGACGGATGACATGGACCTGACCGAATCACGCGCTGAGCAGGCGTTCCGCCGCGAGGCCGCGATCCAGTGCCACGGCGCGATCGGCTACACGACCTCCTACGACCTGCACCTGTTCGCCAAGCGTGCCTGGGCGCTGGCCCCGAGCTGGGGATCGGCGGGCTGGCACCGCCGGCGTCTGGCCCGGGCGCTCGGTCTGGACAAGGAAGAGAGGTGAGCCCGGTGACCGGCGAGGTGGTCCGGTACGAGGCCGACGCGCAGATCGCGCGCGTGACGATGAACCGGCCGGAGTACGGCAACGCGCAGAACTCGGCGATGACGTACGCGCTCGACGACGCGTTCTACCGGGCCGCCGCGGACGACGACGTCGCCGTCGTGGTGCTCGCCGGGGCGGGCAAGCACTTCTCGGGCGGGCACGACATCGGGACGCCGGGCCGGGACATCGACAGCTCGTTCGACCGGCGCGCGGGGCTGTGGTGGGACCACGTCGGCAAGCTCGGAGGGGAGAGCCGGTTCGCCCGCGAGCAGGAGGTCTACCTCGGCATGTGCCGCCGGTGGCGCGAGCTGCCCAAGCCGATGATCGCGCAGGTGCACGGCGCATGCATCGCGGGCGGCCTCATGCTCGCCTGGGTGTGCGACCTGATCATCGCGGCCGACGACGCGTTCTTCGCCGACCCGGTGGTCCGGATGGGCATCCCCGGTGTCGAGTACTTCGCCCACCCGTGGGTGATGGGGCCGCGGCAGGCCAAGGAGTTCCTGTTCCTCGGTGAGCGCATCACCGCCGCGCGCGCCTGCGAACTCGGCATGATCAACCGGGTGGTGCCGCGCGGCCGGCTCGCGGACGAGGTGACGACGCTGGCCGGCAAGATCGCCCAGATGCCCCGCCTGGGTCTCGCGCTGACCAAGAAGGCAGTGAACCAGGCCGAGGACGCCATGGGCCTGCAGGTCGGCATAGACTCGGTGTTCGGCCTGCACCACCTGGCGCACGCGCACAACGCCGAGACCGGCGCGGACTCGCTGGCCGGTCAGGACGCGCGGTCGATGCGCGACGCGCGCCAGCGTGACGAGCGGGCGGGCCCGGCAAATGCGGCACCCGCCCCTCCCGCAACCCCCGCCTCTCCCGGTCCGGCC
>JASHQP010000768.1 GCA_030039095.1 Streptosporangiaceae bacterium | reverse complement strand
CGGCACCATCACCGCACTGAACCAGCTCCTGCAGCCCAGATTCCGCCGCGCCGTCGCGCTGACCGCCAGCCCCGCCACCGCGCTCGGATTCGGGCTCAACGGCGTCATGCTCACCGACCCCGCCCTCAACGCCGTCATGATGACCGGCCTCGCCCAAGGCGGCCACACCGGCGGCATCGCCGCAGGTGTCGCCTGGTTCGCCAAACTTCACACCGTCGGCAACCTGTCCCCCCTCACCGCCACACCGGCCACCATCAAAGCGGGCACCACCCCCGTGGTATTCAACTGGGACTACCTCAACCAGCCCGCCATCACCGGCGTGGCCGGATGGAAAACGTTCATCCCGCCCGGCGTCACCCTCGGCGGCTACTACACCCAGGCCATCAACAAAAACGCACCCCACCCCGCCGCCGCCCGCCTCTGGGAAGAATACCTCTACTCCCAGGCCAAAAACGGCGGTCAGAACCTGTTCCTCCAATCCGGTACCCGGCCCGCCGAAATCACCGCCATGACCGCCAACGGCACCATCAACACCCCCGCCGCCAGCCGCCTCCCCAAAACCACCGGGCCAGTCCTATTCCTCACCCCAGCCCTCGCCACCAGCGCCGCCAGCTACCTCGCCGCCAACTGGGCCAAAGAAGTCCCCTGAGAATAGACTGGTTTAACGGCGGTCGGCAAATTCCAGAAATTGTCGGCAATAGATGACCTGGACCTCAGTAACACAGGAACGGCGCGTCCGGTGCTGGTGTTGCTGCGGACGGGGAGACCACCGCCCTCTCCGGCCTCCGCGCGCTTGACCGTCCTGATGACCGGCACCCCGGCCGGCTCGACCGTGAGGAAGGCGCCGCGCGCGGGCAGCGGGCCCGGATGATAGGTGTCGGCGATGATCAGCGGCGGCCTGGCCTGCTCGGCCGCACGGGCGGCCAGCCGGGCGTTATGCCAGCTGCCAGTGTGCCCGTAAACGCGGATCGCCGCGTCGTGGCTGCCGCTGTCGGCCAGCGGGAAGTCCGCCGGGTCGGCGGTGCCCCAGCCGCCACCGTGATCGGCGGCGAGCGGATTGCGCAGGACGGTCAGCCGGACCACTGAGCCCGCCGCGTCGTAGCCATGCAGATGCCCGGTGCACACCGCCACGCCCAGGCCGGCCTGTGGGTCGTAGCAGTCGAGCCAGCCCTGGACCGGCTCTTCGGCGCCCGACGGCGCCCGCTCGACCACGCTGTAGGCGGCGCCGGCCACCGTGTGCATCGGCGCACCGAGCCGCCACGGCAGCAGCAGTTTCAGCACTGCCCGCGGCTGTCGCCAGTCGGCCCGCAGCCGCAGCTGCACGTAGGGCTCGCCGGCCAGCAGGCTGACGTCCTGCATGAGCAACGAGTCGCCGAAGCTGAACCGCAGCCGGATCGTCCACCGCACAGGGCCGGACTCGGTCACCTCGGCGCCGGTGAACCGGCCCGGCACCTCGGCCCCGTCGTAGCCGACCAGGTGATGTGACCAGGTGTCGCTGTCGTCGCGCTGCAGCACCGGCCGGATGCCGCCGTCACCGACCAGCTCACGGCCTGCCAGCTTGTCGACGATGCTGACGATCGCGCCGGACGTGCGGTCGACCGCGACCCGCAGAAGCCCGGTCTCGATCCGCGCCGCCGCAGGGTCGGGCGCGGCATCCGGGTTCCGTCGTCCGCCGCGCAGCCAGAACACCTCGTAGCCGAGCGGCGGCAGTTCGGCCGTGAACAGCGTGTGCGAGGGGAACAGCGTTACCTCACCAGAGGCCACCGCCTGGTGCGGCACCCGGTGCCCCGAGCTGTCGAGCACCTCGTCGGCCGACCGGGAGCCGGTGACGGGCTGGCGCACCGCCCAGGGCAGCGGGTTGACCACGAGGAAGGGCACGCCCCGGCCCTCGTCGCCTGCCCAGAACGAGCGGTGCCGCTCGACCACGCTGGCCAGCCCGGCCGTTGTGTCGATCCGGTGGGCCAGCTCGTACAGCGCGTTGGTGGTCACCCGGTCGGCGACCGTCTGCACGTGGCCGAGCCGGGCCGCCATGCTCTGGTACGCCCGGCTGCTCGCCGATCCGGCCAGGACGTCGTGAAACTCGAACAGCAGCAGTTCGCTCCAGGCCGCGCTCAGCTCGGCCTGCCGGTCCGGCCGGCCAGCCAGCCGGGACCCGATGGCCTCGGCGGCCTCGGCATCCAGCAGCGCGGCCTCGGCCGCGTCGTGGCCCGCCTTGGCCCAGGCGCTCACCGAGTAGCACCCCGGCGCGTGGTGCTGCAGGTCCCCGGTCACCACCGGGGCCGCCTCGCCCAGCCCGTCGCCCCTGACGAGGTCGAAGTACCGGCCGGGATCGGCGAACGTGAGGCCGGGACAGCCGGGCCGGAGCCGGTCGATCTCGGCCAGCGTGGCCCTGGTCGGGCCGCCGCCGTGGTTGCCGACGCCGATGAACAGCATCAGCGGGCTGCGCTCGGAGGCCGCCAGCTCGGCGCCGCGTTCCAGCCTGGTCTCGATATCGGCCGGCAGATGCGTCTCGTAGGCGAACGGGATGCGGTAGGCCAGGACTTCCGCTCCGCTGTGGTCGCGCCAGCGGAACAACTGGCCGGGCAGCTCGCGCTCGGTGTCGCCGGGCCGCATGAACACGTAACTGGTCAGCCCGGCGGCCCGCAGCAACTGCGGTATGCCCGCGCTGTGGCCGAAGGAGTCGACGTTGTAGCCCACGGTCGCCACGTGCCCGAACTCGCGGTGGAAGAAGCGCTGGCCGGCCAGCAGCTGCCGGCAAAGGCCCTCGCCCGAGGGCAGGTTGCAGTCCGGCTCCACCCACATGCCGCCGGCCAGGTACCACCGCCCGGCCGCCACCGCCGCCTTGATCTCAGCGAACATCGCCGGGTCGTGCTCGGCGATCCAGGCGTGGTGCGAAGCCGAGCTCGCGGTGAAGACGAGGTCGGGATGCTCGGCGATCCTGTCGAGCGCGGACCGGAACGTCGCCCAGACCTCGCCGAAGCCCTCCCGCCAGTCCCAGATCCAGACCGGGTCCATGTGCGCGTTGGCGATCAGGTACAGCGAGTCGGCACCCACCACGGGGCGCTGTGCTTCGATGGTCACCGCGTTCCTTCCTTGCGCCGATGACGGCGGGGTCAGCCCTTCAGCGCCCCGCCGAGGGCGAAGCCCTGGCCGATCCACCGGGTGATGATCAGGTACAGCACGACGGGCGGCAGCGCGTACAGCACCGCGAACGCGGCCACGTCGCCGTAGTTGATCACGTACTGGCCGAAGTAGCTGTACATGGTCACCGCGGCGGGAGCGTTCTGGTTCTGCAGCAGCACGAACGGGATGAAGAACTCGCCCCACGCGTTCACGAACGTGTAGACCGCCACGACGCTCATGCCGGGCACGATGGACGGCACGACGATACGCAGCAGCGAGCCGAGCCGGGACGTGCCGTCCAGCCAGGCGGCCTCCTCCAGCTCCCGCGGCACGTTGTCGATGAAGCTGCGGGCGATCCACGTACCGAACGGCAGCGCGGTCGCGGTCATGAACCACACGGTCCAGAACTTGGAGTTGATGAAGTTGGCCGCGACGAAGAAGTCATAGGTCGGGATGATGATGGCGACGATCGGCAGCCCGGTGCAGAACACCAGCAGGTAGACGAAGTACTGCTGGGCCCTGGACGGGAACCGGGACAGGGGGTAGGCGGCCAGCACGCCGATCACCGTCGTGCACACCATCGTGCCGATCGCCAGGTACAGGGAGTTGCCGAGCGCGGTCAGGAAGCCGCCGTGCAGCACCGTGCTGAAATGCGACAGCGTGACCCCACCGCCGCCGGCTAGCTGCAGCGATGGGTGCTGCTCGAACGCGGCCATGAGGAGCCAGGCGAACGGCACCAGGAACACGAGCCCGATCAGGGTCATCACGGCCGCTGGCAGCCGGCGCCGCCAGCCTCTCGTCGACATCGCCCCCTCCTATCTGGCCATGTTGAGCGCACCCTGGCGGCGCAGCACGCGGATGTAGGTGATCGCGAACACCGCGCCGACGGCGAGCAGGACCACTGAGATCGCGGTGCCGTATGCGAGCTGGAACGTTACGAATGCCTGCTGGTACATGAACACCGACAGCACCGTCGACGCGGTGCCGGGGCCGCCGCCGGTCATCGCGAAGATCAGCGTGAAGTCGTTCAGCGTGCCCAGCGTGATCAGCACGAGGTCGACCAGGATCGTGGTCGACAGCAGCGGAATGATCAGCCGGACCAGGCGCCGCCAGGCGTTGGCCCCGTCGATCTGCGCGGCCTCGATCAGGTCACCCGGGATGTCCGAGAGCGCGGCGGCGAACAGCAGGTAGGAGAACGCGACGCCGCGCCAGGTGTTGGCGAGGCTCACCGAGAGCATCGGATGACTGATCAGCCACGTGCTGTACGGCAGGCCGGCCGCGTGCAGCCCCTGCTGCAGCGTCCCGCCGTTGCTGAGCAGCGTGTACCACATCCATGCGGCGATGATCTCCGGGATCAGCCAGGCCACGATGATGATCGAGCCGACCACGGCACGCACGGCATAGGGACAGCGCTGCATCAGGTAGGCGATCAGGAACCCGAACACCGCCTGGCCGATGTAGGCGGACGCGACGAGGTAGTACAGGCTGACCAGGACCGAGTGGACCAGCCCGCTGCCGGACGCGAACAGCTCACGGTAATTGGCCAGCCCGACGAACTGCCAGTGGCTTGCGGTCACCCCGGTGATCGTCTTGTTGGTCAGCGACAGCACCAGCGTCCAGACGATGGGCCAGCCCAGGAATGCCAGCACTACGACGATCAACGGCGCCAGCATGGTCGTCGCCGTCACCCTGCGGCGCCCGCTGGCGCCCATCTGGATCGGGCGCAGGGTCAGCCGTGTCAGCGTCGGATTGGCCACCAGTTACTCCCCTCGAGGCCAGCGTGCGCGGCAGCGCAGGGCCGGCGGGCTGGCGGCGTCCCGTTCCGCCGCCAGCCCGCCGGCCGGTCTTATCCGGTGCCCTTCTGCGTCTTCGAGGCGCCGACGATCGAGGTGACCTTGGCCTCGAACGCCGCCTCGGCGGCCGTCGCGGTCATCGAGCCGGAGGCCACGCTGCCGGTGAGCGTCGCGATCTCGTTGGAAATCTGGGTGTAGTCGGCCTGGTTGGGCCGGAACGTGGTGTACGGAAGCAGCGTCGTCGCCAGCGTCATGTACGGGTCGTCCGCGGTCATGTGCTCCCAGACCGGCTGGCTCGTCACCCCGCTGCGCGGCGGGATGTCGCCGTCGAGGGCGTCATACTGCGCCAGGTTCGGCGCGCTCGACATGTCCTCGATCATGTCCAGGGCCAGCGACGGGTTGTGCGCCCGCACCGGGATGGACCAGGCCCAGCCGCCGGACTGGTCGACGTAGCCGGACCCCTGGCCGTCGCTGGTGGGCAGCTTGGCGACCTTGTACGTGGAGAAGAAGGCCGGCCAGGGCTTGGAGCCGCCCTTGACGTAGTTCTCCGACACCCACATGCCGTCGAACACCATGCCAACCTTCTGCGCCGGCATCAGCTGCAAGTTGACGGTGTTGGCGCCGTTGGGGTTCGACCAGTCCGCCTCGGGCTCTTCGTACGGCCGCATGGACTGCAGGAAGTTCCAGGTCGTCGTGAAGCCGGAGCCGCCGGTCTCCCACTTGCCGGTCGACGAGTCGTACAGCTGCTGCCCGGTGCCGTTGAGGAACACCTCGAAGCCGCGGAACGACGAGGCTTCGCCGAGCGGCAGCCCGGTGTAGAGCCAGGCCGGGATGATGCCGGGCTCGGCCGCCTTGAGCTTCTTCGCAGCGGCGACGATGTCCGCCAGGCTGTGCGGCTGCCACGGCACCGGGATGCCGGCCTTCTTGAACAGGTTCGCGTCGTAGTAGATGAACTGCACATCGGTGCTGTTCATGACGCCATAGATCTTGCCGTTATAGGTAATGATCTTCTGCATGGCCGGCGCGAACGACGACCAGCCCGACCAGCTTGCCAGCTGCGGCAGCGGGCGGATATAGCCGGCCGCGGAGTCGGCCCCGATCAGGAACGAGTCCTCCAGCACTACGTCCGGAGAGGTACTCGAGCTGGATTCCTGCAGGTCCAGCTTGGCGTAGTACTCCGACTCGGAGTCGGTGGTGATGGGATCGGTGACGACCTTCGCCCCGGGATGCTGCTTCTTCAGCTCGGCGGCTGCCGCGGCGATCAGCTTGGGTGTGGCGTTCGTGCCGGGGATGTCATTGTTGGTCCAGTACTCCACGGTGATCGTGTTCGAGCTGCTCCCGCTGCTGCCAGAACTGCCGCACGCCGCCAGCAGTGCTGTGCCGAGCAACCCGGCGGCACCCAGTGCCCACAGGGCCCGACCTCTCATTGATCGCTCCCTTCGCTCCTGACCTGGCCATCGGATGAATCGGAAAGTCGCGGCCGATAGCGTCCGGCCGGCGAGGGCGAGACGGCTCCGGCCGCCTCGGTGAGGAGCCGCGCGACCGGCGAATCGGTGTGGCCGATCAGCGCGGCCGCGAGGCCGGACCAGTCACCGATGCGTTCGCCGAGCCCGGACGGCTCGATCCGGCATGCCCGCAGGGACGCGCCCAGCGCCTCCTGCTCCACCACGGCGCGCATGGCCGGTTCAAGACGCGCACGCTGCCTGTTGTAGATACCGCCCAGCACGATCACGTCGGGGTTGAGCAGGTCGATGATCAGGGCTAGCCCCGACCCGAGCCGCTGCCCCACCCCGGCCCACAGGGCCAGCGCGGTCTCGTCGCCGGCATCGGCCGCCTGCCCGGCCCGCTCGGCGGTCAGGCCGGCCAGGCTTGCCCAGTCCGGCGCCATCGCGGTCGGACGGCCGTTGGCGAGCTGCCCGGCGGCGAGCTGCTGGGCCTGCCGGGCGATGCCGGACCCGGCGCAGAAACCCTCGAACGAGCCGGCCTTGCCGTGACCTACCGGGCCGAGGTCGGCCAGCCGCCAGTGACCGGCCTCGCCGGCCAGCCCGGCGGCACCCCGGTACAGCCGGCCGTCCAGGATCAGCCCGGCGCCCAGGCCGGTGCCCATGGTCAGGAAGATCATGCTGCGGGCGCCCCGGCCCGCGCCCCAGGCCCACTCGGCCAGTGCACCAGCGTCGGCGTCGTTCACCAGCGACGGCCTGACGCCGAACCGCTCGGTGAACGGCGTGAGCACGTCGACCGCGGTCCACTGCGGCAGGTTCGGCGGCGCCAGCACCAGCCCGGCTTGCTCGTCGAGCGGGCTGCCGCAGACGATGCCGATTCCGGCCAGCGTTCCCCGGATGCCGGCCATCTGGTCGGCCAGCAGCCGGGTCAGCGCGGTCAGGGTGGCGTCCGGGTCCGTGCTGGTGGCCATCCGCTCGCCGGTCTGCCAGTCGACCATGCCGTCCTCGCACACGGCCAGCGCGACCGTGCTCTTCGTGCCGCCGATGGCCACGGCCGCCCACAGCGAAGTCATCCGTACCACTCCGCCTCGACCGCCAGGCACAGCGCGTGGTACAGCGGCCGGTGCGCGTCCTGCACCTCGGGCGTGCTGGCACCGGGCGCGGCCACCAGCACGTCGCACAGTTCCGCCATGGCCCCGCCGGCCGGACCGCTGAACCCTAGCGTGCGCAGGCCGGCCGCACGGGCGGCGCGCAGCGCGTGCACGACGTTGCCGGAGGAACCCGAGGTGCTCAGGCCCCACAGCAGGTCACCCGGCCGCCCGTAGGCCACCACCTGCTGGGCGAAAACCAGGTCGGCGCCCTGGTCGTTGGCGATCGCGGTGACCAGCGCGGCCTGGCTGACCAGCGACAGCACCGGGAAGCCGGCCTGCAGGGCAGTCGCCAGATAGCCGTCGTCCCCGGCCGCCCGCAGCGCGCTCGTCAGCCCGGGCGGCAGCGGCCGGGCCAGGCCGCACGGCTTGGCCAGCTCACCGGCGATGTGCTCGCTGTCGGCCGCGCTGCCGCCGTTGCCGCAGATCAGCACCGAGCCCCCGGCGCGCAGCACGCCGCGAAGCGATGCGAACGCGGCGAGAACGGACGGCCGCAGCGGCACCAGCCCGGGATGAAGTGCGAACAGGCCGCCGAAGATCCGGTCGGCGGCGGCAGCGCTCATAGCGGCCCTCGCTGACGGCCGGCCGGCCCCGTGCCGGCGCCCGGAGCC
>JASHQP010000767.1 GCA_030039095.1 Streptosporangiaceae bacterium | reverse complement strand
GGCCGCGATCAGCCCGCCGGCGAGGGCGGCGAGCAGCATCATCGCCATCCTCCCGGCTGCACCATGGCCCGCTGGCGATCCAGCAGGCCGGGGTCGAAGCCCGCGGCGGCGAGCCTGGCCATCAGCCGCGGCGAGGGGGTGTGCGCGGCGATGGCCCGCCCGTCCGGCCCTTCGGGCAGGAACAGCCGGTTGACCGCCGGGCGCTCGGTGTCGCCCGGCGGCATCACCTCGAGAACCTCGGACACGTAGCGCAGCGTCCGGGTCCCGTCGTGCCGCTTGCGCACGTGCACGACCAGGTCGACCGCCATGCCGACGAGGATGTGAATCGCGCGCTCGGCCAGGCTGAGCCCGCCACGCAGGCCGAGGATGAGGATCCGGTCGAACGCCTCCCCCGGCGAGTTGGCGTGCAGCGTGCACATCGAGCCCTCCTGGCCCGAGTTCATCGCCTCCAGCATCGGCATGATCTCGCCGCGCCGGACCTCGCCGACCAGGATCCGCTGCGGGTTGTGCCGCAGCGCGTGCGCGATCAGGTCGTGCAGGGATATGCCGCCGGCCCCTTCGGAGTTCGGCTCCCGCGCCTCGAACGCGATCACGTCCGGGTGCTGCTGGGTGCCGTGCAGGAACAGCTCGTACTCCGACTCCAGGGTGGCCACCCGCTCGCCGGGCGGGATCTCCGAGGCGAGCCCGCGCAGCAGCGTGGTCTTCCCGGCGTTCACCCCGCCGGTGACGATGATGTTGCAGCGGGACCGCACCGCCGCGGCGAGGAAGCTCGCCAGCGTCACGTCCATCGTGCCGAGCTGGATCAGCCTGCCCAGGGTGACGTCGAGCTGCCCGTGCCTGCGCATCGACACGCATGGCCGGGGGGTGACCGCCATCGTGGCCGTCATCCGGGCGCCGCCCGCGAGCGCGACGCTGACCAGCGGCGAGGCAGCAGAGAAATCGCGCGCTGTCTGCCCGCCGCGCGCGGCCCAGTTGCGGATCATCCCGATCAGCTCGTCGTCGCTGGCCGCCACCGGGGGCCCGATCACCCGCTCCCCGGTCGCGTACGTTACCCAGACCTCGTCGCAGCCGTTCACGTCCACGTTCTCCACCTGTGGATCCCGCAGGTAGCCGGCCAGCGGCCCGAGCCCGTAGCGCTGGTCGTAGACCGCCTGGGCCAGAGCCTCCCTGTCGGCCGGCGAGAGCACCGGGGCTCCGGACCTGACCTGCCGCTCCGCCCAGGCGCGGACGGCGTCACCGATCAGCGGCAGCGCCACGTCCTGGCTGGCGCCGTCCTGCAGCCGGTCCGCGACCATCGCGAGGATCTCCGCGACGCCCCGGCGCAGCCGGGCATCGCCGAGCCCGGACGGGGTCCGTGGCAGCCCTGGATGGGGCCCGGACGCTCCGGCGTGCTGATGCGGCGGGCCGGGCAAGGTCGACCAGGGCGGGAGCGGCGGGATCGCGGGCGGTGGGGTGGACCGGGAAACCTGCGTCATCGGCTCGCGCTCGCTTCGTGTGCCGCCGGCCCTGGCCATTGCGGGTGCCGCGCCGCCGGGGTGCCAGCCGCCTCCCGAAGAGCGCGGACCGCCGGGGCCGCCGCGCGGATCAGGGGCCTGGCCTGCAGCCCGCGGCGGCTGCCGGCGCCGTCGGACAGCACGGCTGCGGCCCTGGCGTCATGCGGCAGGGCCGCGGTCACCGGCACGCCCAGTGCCCTGCCGACCTCGCGCGGGGAGTGGGTGCCCTCGCCAACCAGCAGCAGGGCCAGGTGGCCGTGGTCGCCGAGCATCTGCCGCAGCATCTCCACGCGCGCCCTCGCTTTGCTGACCTGGCGCAGCGACGGCCGCAGCACCAGCACCACGAGACTCGCCACGGTGAGCACCGGCTCGGGGGCACCGCCAGCGTCGAGGCGGCCGCAGTCCGCGATGACATCGGCGGGCTGTGCCGCCAGCATGGTCGCGAGCACCGGCCAGGCCGGCGCGAGGCCGGCGCTCTGGCGCGGGTCGGACAGGCCGGCGAGCAGCAGCCTGCCGCGCTCGTCGTCCAGCTCGATCAGCTGCGGCCACAGCGCGGCGGCCACCCCCTCCGGGTTCTGCCCGGCTTCGATGGCCAGCGCCAGCAGCCCGTTGCGGGCGGGAAGGTGCCCGGCGAACAGCCCCGCCAGGATGTCGCCGCCGCTCGGGTCGCATTCGGCAAGGATCACCTGCCCGGGCCAGCCGAGGGACAGCGTCAGCGCCGTGGTGGTGACGCCGGGTGAGCCGCCGGCCGATACCAGCGCGTACAGGCTCACGATGACGCCCGGCTGGTGACGATCAGCGCGATCTGGCCGGTCGCGGCCTGCTCCGCCACGGACGGCCCGCTGCTGGACGTGACCAGCAGGTCGACGACGTCGTCGCCGTCCTGGTCGGGCACGGAGTTCACGGCCTCGACAACGGCGGCGACCGGGCTGGTGAGCACCGGCGCCGACCCCGATCCCGAGCTCCCCGACGGGGTGGCGACCACCAGCACCTGGTCGCCGGGCGCCAGGCCGCTGGCCGGCAGCCCCGACGGCTTGACCGCCACGGGGACGAGGTCCTGGCCCGGGCCTGGCGGCAGCTTGCTGGTCAGCTCGGACGAGGCAAGCAGCGTCCCCGGCCGCAGCGACGTGGCCGCGACCAGCCCGAGCACCTGGGGCAGCTGCCGGGCCGGGATGGTCTGCACGCCCGGCCCGGCGGCCACGGTCGTGGTGCCCACGTCCGCCGATGTGATCACCGAGCCGACCGGCACCGCCGTGGTCACCACCAGCACCGGAACCTGGTGGTTTTCGCGATTGTAGAGCGCCACGCTGGCGAGGATCCCCGCTCCGACGAGCGCGGCGGCCAGCGCGATCATCCCGGGACGGCGCTTGCGCGGCAGCCCGCGCAGCTGGCCGTGGCCGTGCGCCACCGGGGCGGCCGGGCCATTTCTCGGCGGATCGGGCTCGGGGTGGAAGACGGTCCCGAAGCCGATGCCGGGCTCGTTGCCGCTCATCCGGACGTCACCAGGGCCTCTCCGGCCGCGATCCGCAGCGTGAACGGCGCATTCGAGGTCACCCCGGCGGCCACCTGGCCGCCAGCCCCGCCCGATCCGACCCAGCTGATGTTCCAGGAAACGGTCACCGACGCCTGGTACGCATTGCCCGGCTGCCCGGCGGACGGCTGGTCGTAGGTGTAGGAGCAGTCGGTGTGCTGCGCGCTGAGCGGCAGCGCTGCGCGGTAGACGGTACCGGGACCGCGGCAGGTCAGGCCGGACTGCCCGCCGCCGGGACTGAACGTCAGCTGCTCCGGCGTCGCGGTCGCCCTGGCCCACACGGGGCCGACGGCCACGGTCACGTGCACCGGGCGCCAGTTGGCGACCCAGAACCATTCCGGCAGGCCCACCAGGCCGTCCTTGCCCCTCGGCGGGGCCGTCTGCGGCTGCGGCACCGGGACGTGCAGCTCGCCGACGGCTATCTGGAGCAGTTGCTGCGGCGTCACCGCGGGAGCCGCGGCGGCGCCCCCGCCGACCAGCACGACCCCGCCGAATGCCTGGTTCCCCGGGCAGGTAATGGCCTCCCAGGTGTCGCCCTTGGGCGGCGGCCACTGCAGCCCGAGGAAGGACGCCTGCCCCTGCGAGAGCGGGGTCAGCGTGCAGTCTGATTTGGGGCCGCCGCCGCCTCCGCCGCCGGTGCCCGGCTGGCCCGGGATCGTTGTGGCGTTCTGGCACACCCACTCGAACGTGCCGTCGACGGGCTCGTACGAGCAGCCGCCCGCGATCGGAGCGGCGGTGGCCGCCGTCGCAGCGGGGGCGGCCGCCGCCTGGTACCCGGCCAGCGCCGAGGCCAGCAGCACCGCAGCCAGGAACGGGCGCCAGATCGCGCGGCCGCGGGCGGATCTTGCACGGTTCAGGGAACGCATGACGACACCACCGGAACCTGGTTGCTGACCAGCCAGCGGCCGTGCGAGCGCACCAGCGTGCTGATCATGTTGACTCGGGAGTTGCCGAGGCTGCCGACCACCCGGCCGGTCCTGGCGTTCTGCACGCCCGTGCGGCTGAAATCCGCGCAGTCGTGCACTGCCGCGTGGTTGCCGGAGATCCGCACGGACAGGATGTGCGGCACCGGCGCCCCGTACTGGACCTCGCCCCGTGCCCAGTCGGTCTCGAACCCCCTGATCAGCAACGGGATGTTGGCAGCGGTCGCGTGAGCAGCCAGGATCACACCCGCCTTGGCGGCGTTCTGCGTGTCCAGCGCCTGCCCGACGGCCTGCCAGTACCCGTTGTAAGCGGCGATCACCTGCTGCTGCGCGCTCTGCGGCGGCGCGGCCAGCGCCACCGGCGCAGCCGTCCCCGCCGACTTGTGCGGCAGCGTGACGGGTGCCTGGCCGCCGCAGCCGGCGACGGCCAGCAGCAGACCCGCGCCCGGCAGCAGGGCTGTGATCAAGGAAAGACACGCAGGCCGACGGCAGCGACCCGCCACGCCCCGGCGCAGCACGAACGCACCGAGTAGCGGAAGCCGCGCGGCGCTGTCCTGGGACATATGCCGTGCTCCAGCTGACTGTATTGTTAACCTGTGACCGCGGTGCCAGCATTGCGCACATCCGGCCATCCGCACAACCGGTTGACGCGAATGTGACAGGTTCGTGCGAACTGGCCGTCGCTATCGAGCCATGTGGGCCGCGAATAGTCGGGCATAACGGCATCGGTGTCAATAGAAACCGCACGATTCGCGAAACCGCACGGGCGGGGCCGCCTGAATACTGGCTAATGGCGAATGTTTGGATCTGCGGCATAGCGGCCGGGCATCCCGGGGTGCCAACGCCGGCCTGGCGCCGGAGCCCTTCGCCGTGCGAACACGCTGAGGAATTCGCTACCTCCAGCTATGCGAAACCCGGCATCCGGGCCTAGCATGCGCAGGTGGCCATGGTGTACGGCGTTGTCGAGCGGCTGCGCTGATGCAGGTCACGGTGGCCGTCTCCCGGCAGAACGGGCACGGGCGCGCGGCACCCCCGCCCTGGGCATCGCGGGACGCAAACATGACTGGCGAGTCGAGGGGTAGCGGAGGCCACGCCGCGGGCGGTCCGGACGCAGCGCCCCTGTTGCCGGTGCCGAGGCTGGGAGGGGGGCCGGGCGAGTGGTGCTGAGCAAGCTGCGCGGAGCGCGACAAGGACCTGGCGGCTCCTCTCGCCAGTCCGAGGGGCTCGGGTACCTGACCAAACGCCGGCTGCTCGGCCCGCCGCTGGTGAACCAGCAGCTCGGCGAGCAGCGGCTGTCGAAGTTCCTCGCACTCGGCGTGCTGTCCCCCGACGGCATCTCTTCGTCGGCCTACGGCCCCGAGGAAATCCTGATCGCGCTGCTCCTCGGCGGCCTGGGCATGGCCGCGTTCACCCTGATCCTGCCGATCACCCTGGTCACCCTCGTCGTGCTGACCCTCGTGGTGCTCTCCTACCGCGAGGTCGTGATGGTCTACATCCGGCCCGGCGGCTCGTACGTGGTCACCAGGGAGAACTTCGGGCCGCGGGTCGCTCAGGTCACCGCGGTCGCTCTGATGATCGACTACGTCGTCACGGTCGGCGTACAGATCTCCGGGGGCACCGCCGCTGTTGTCTCCGCCGTGCCGTCCCTCGGCCCGTACCACAACGAGATCACCATCGGCGTGATCGTGCTGATGTGCTACGGAAACCTGCGCGGCCTCAAGGAGGCGGGCCGGTCGTTCGCGGTCCCGACGTACCTGTTCTCCGCGTCGGTGATCCTGATGATCCTGGTCGGGCTCATCAGGGAGATTTTCGGCTCGCTGCCGGTGCTCAACCCGCACCACCTGCCGCAGGCCTACCACGTCGGCGCCGGCACCGCGGGGCTGATCAGCTTCGCGATGGTCCTCACCCTGCTGCGCGCGTTCGCCAACGGCGGCGCGTCGCTGACCGGCATCGAGGCGGTATCCGACGCCGTCGGCGCGTTCCGCCCCCCGGAGGGGATCAACGCGCGGCGGGTGCTGGCCGCGGAGGGCTTGATCCTGGGCTTCCTGGTGGCCGGCATCGCCTGGCTGGCTCACGTCACGCACGCCACGCCTCGGGTGCCCGGCTTCCCCACCGTGCTGGCCCAGGAGACGGAGCTGGTCTTCGGCAGTTCCGTCGCCGGGCATCTGCTGTTCTACCTGGTACAGGCCGCGTCCGCGCTCATCCTGTACACCGGCGGGAACACCAGCTTCAACGGCTTCCCGTTCCTGGCCAGCTACGTCGCCGGGGACGCGTACCTGCCGCGCTGGATGCTCAAGCGAGGGCACCGGCTGGTGTTCTCGAACGCGATCATCGTGCTGACCGTCGCGTCGATCGCGCTGATCATCGCCCGCGGCGCGAACGTGAACAACCTGGTCCCGCTGTACGCCATCGGCGTGTTCACCGCGTTCGCGATGGCCGGCTTCGGCATGGCGCGTTTTCACCGCAGGCGCCGGGAGCCCGGCTGGCGGCACAAGATGGTCATCAACACCGCGGCTGGGGTGCTGACCACGATCGTGGTCGCGGTGTTCGCCGTGGTGAAGTTCACCGAGGGTGCCTGGATCGTGGTGATCCTCTTCGTCGTCGGCGTCCCGGCGCTGATCCGGCTGAACCGTGAGTACCGGGAGGAGTCGAAGGTCCTCGACAACATCGACAGCCGGCCGCGGCATACCGACGCCTCGGTGCAGCCGAGCTACACGCGCCGCAGCGTCCTGGTGTTCGTGGACGACTTCGACCTCGCCACGATCGCCGCGCTGCGCTACGCCAGGAGCCTGCGGCCCACCTCGCTGCGCGCGGTGCACTTCGCGATCGACAGCGTCCGGGCTGACATACTGCTGGAGAAGTGGCTTCGGGCCGATCGCGGGATCGTGCTGGACTTCGTCGACTGCTCGGACCGGCGGCTGGCCCACGCCGCTGCCGAACTCGTCCGCGCCGAGGCTGAGCTGCCGGGCGTCCAGGTGACCGTGATCTTGCCCCGGCGCAGCTTCTCCCCGCTGCTCGGCCGGTTCCTGCACGACCGCACGGCCGACAAGATCGCCGGGGCGGTCAGCAGGATCCCGGACGCGGCGGCCACGATCGTGCCCTTCGACGTGCACAACAGGCTGGAGCAGTTGCAGCAGAGGGCGGCCGCGCGCGCGGCGGCGGGCGCGGCCGACAAGGCCGAGAAGGCGCCACGATCGCCTGAAGCGCCGGACAC